>JBOGGK010000524.1:0-5303 GCA_050744045.1 Acidimicrobiales bacterium
CCCCGGCTCCTCGGGGTTCGGGAACGGCGCGGTGGGGAAGTCGGGGTCGGGTTGAGCTTGGCTGGCGACCAGCGCCGGCGGGTCGAAGCCCGCCTCCTCGAACAGCCGCGGCAGCACCGCCCCCCCGACCCCGTGGACAGGGGTGTAGACGCTGCGCAGCCGGCGGGGGCCTTGGGGGGCGACAGCCTCGATGGCGGCGCGCCGGTAGGCGGCGAGGAGCGCCCGCTCGTCGACGTCGAGGACCCGCCCGCCGGAGCCGTCCGCCAGTTCCTGGTCGGTGGGGACGCCGCTCGCCTCCGCCGCCGCTGCGATCAGGGCGTCGTGCGGGGGGATTACCTGGGCACCGTCGCCGAGGTACACCTTGTAGCCGTTGTCGGGCGCCGGGTTGTGGCTGGCGGTGACCATGACCCCCGCAGCCGCCCCGAGGTGGCGCACGGCGAACGCCGTTATGGGCGTGGGCAGGGCACTGCGGAACCGCCACGCCCGGAGCCCCTCAGCAGCGAGGACGCGGGCAGCGTCGTCGGCGAACTCCGCCGAGCCGTGGCGAGCGTCGTGGCCCACGACAACGGCCCCCGCCGGGCCCGCCCCCGAGCCACCCCGGCGCCCGTCCTGCCCGGAGCCGCCGCCCTGGTCCAGCAGGTACCGAGCGAGGCCGGCGGTGGTCTTTCGGACCACTGCCCGGTTCATCCGGGCCGGGCCGGCGCCGAGAGGGCCTCGCAGGCCCGCCGTGCCGAAGGCGAGAGGGTGGTCGAACCGCTCCCGCAGGCCGGCCTCGTCGCCTTTGGCCAGCAGCGCCAAGACCTCGGCTCGGCCGGCGGGGTCAGGGTCCTCAGCCGCCCAGGCGCGGGCCCGGTCGGCGAGCTCGGCCGGCAGCGAGCGGGTGCTCATAGCCGGGGCACCAGTGCGGCCAGCAACTGGCCGAGGCGGGGAGCCGCGGCCTCGCCGGCGGCGAGGACTTCGGCGTGATCGAGGGGCACGGGCGACACGCCGGCGGCCAGGTTGGTGACGAGCGAGAGGCCGAGCACTGACGCCCCGAGGTGGTGGGCTGCGATCGCTTCCAGGGCGGTCGACATCCCGACCAGTTGGGCGCCGGCGGCGCGCAACATGGCGATCTCGGCGGGCGTCTCGTAGTGGGGACCGGCGAGGGCGGCGTAGACGCCTTCGGCCAGGGCGGGGTCGACCGCCTTGGCGGCAGAGCGCAGGCGGGAAGAGTAGAGGTCGGTGAGGTCGACGAAGCGGGAGGGGTAGCGCCCCGGTGGCTCGCCGCCCGAGAGGGGGCCCGCGAGAGGGCCCGAGAGAGGGGAGGCGCCGGTCAGGTTGAGGTGGTCCCGGATGAGCACCACCTGGCCCGGGCGCAGGGCCGGGTCGAGCCCGCCGGCGGCGTTGGTGAGCACGACGACGCCGGCGCCGGCGATGGCGGCCGTGCGCACGCCGTGCACCACTTGGGCGGGGGAGCGGCCTTCGTACAGGTGAGACCGGCCGAGCAGCACCAGCACTCGGCGCCCGCCTACGCGAAGCGACCGCAGCGCCCCCTTGTGGCCGGGGACGGTTGTGGGGACGAAGCCGGGGAGCTCGGCTACGGGCCACTCGGCGTCGGTCGGGCCGAGGGCGTCGGCAGCGGGACGCCACCCCGAGCCGAGCACCACCGCCAGTTCCGGAGCGCCCCCGGCGCGGCGCACCAGCTCTGCGGCGGCCGCTTCGGCGAGGTCGAAAGGCCCCGCCCCTTCGGGGGCAACCTGGGCACCGACCTCGGCCGGCACCGGGCCCGGCTCGGTGGCCGGGCCCGACCGGGGGGCCGGCGTCACCTGGGGTCTGGTCACCGGGAAAAGGCCGGCAGGACCTCGCTCGCGTATGCGGCGAGCGTCGCCTCTTTCTGGTCGTGCATCAGGTAGATGGCGAACTGGTCGACCCCGATCGCCTCCAGCTCTTTCATGCGGTCGAGGTGGTGGGAGACCGGCCCCAGCACGCAGAAGCGGTCGACGACCTCGTCGGGCACGAACTCGGTTGTTGGGTTGCCGGGTTTGCCGTGGTGGCTGTAGTCGTAGCCCTTGCGCCCGGCGATGTACGAGGTGAGGGCCTCGGGGACGGTGCCGGAGGCAGCCCCGTAGCGCTCCACGATGTCGGCGACGTGGTTGCCGACCATCCCCCCGAACCAGCGCAACTGCTCGCGCTGGGCCGCCAGGTCGTCGCCGACGTAGGCGGGGGCGGCGACGCAGATCTTGAACTTGTCGAGGTCGCGCCCGGCGGCCGCCGCTGCCTCCCGGGCCCGGCCCGCCGCCCAGGCGATTATGAACGGGTCCCCGATCTGCAGTATGAGCCCGTCCGCCTTCTGCCCCGCCACCTCCAGCGCTCGGGGCCCGTAAGCGGCCATCAGGACCTCGAGACGGCCGCCCCGGACCCAGGGGATGGTCACCGTCGTGCCGTCCACCTCGGCGGGGCGCCCCTCGGCCAGGTCCTTGATGGCGACGATGGCGCGACCGAGCGTGCCGACGCTGGCAGGGGCCTGCCCGAGCACCCGCACGGCCGAGTCGCCCCGCCCGATCCCGCAGACGGTCCGGTTCCCGAACGTGTCGTTCAGCGTGGCGAACAGCGACGCCGTGACCGCCCAGCCCCGCGACACGGGGTTGGTCACCATAGGACCCACCATCACCGACTTGGTCTTGTCGAGGATCTGCGAGAAGACCACGAACGGCTCCTGCCACAGCACCGGAGAGTCGAAGCTCCACACGTGACCGAAGCCGGCCGCCTCCGCCAGCTGGGCCAGCTCGACCACCCGGCGGGCCGGCGGGTCGGCTTGCAGCACTACCCCGAAGCGCACTTCAGCCTCCCAACGACGGCCTGGGCATCTAGACCAGGTACTCGTTGAGCTTGCGAGGGAGGAACCGGCCGTGGCCCTTGTCGCCCACATAGCGGCCCCGGTCGACCACGACCTGGCCCCGGGACAACACGGTGTCGACCCGGCCCGTTAGCGCCCTGCCCTCGTAGGCCGAGTAGTCGACGCTCATGTGGTGGCTGGCCGCCGAAAGCGTCTGGGGCGCCGAGGGGTCGTAGACGACGACATCGGCGTCGGATCCCGGCGCCAGGATGCCTTTTTTCGGGTAGAGGCCGAACATCCGGGCCGGTGTGGTGGCGTTCACCTCTACCCAGCGTGCCAGCGTCATCTCTCCCGCCAGCACCCCCTGGTAGGTGAGGTCGACCCGGTGCTCGACACCCGGGATCCCATTGGGGATCTTGGAAAAGTCGCCGACCCCGAGCTCTTTTTGCTCCTTGAAGCAAAACGGGCAATGGTCGGTAGACACCACCGAGAGGTCGTTCGCCCGCAGCCCTCGCCACAGGTTGGCCTGGTGCTCCTTGGACCGCAGCGGCGGCGAGCAGACATATTTCGCCCCCTCGAAGCCCTCCCGAGCGAGGTCGTCGGAGGAGAGGAAAAGGTACTGCGGGCAGGTCTCGGCAAAGGCGTTCTGGCCCTCGGCGCGCGCTTGCGCCACCGCTTCCAGGGCGCCCGTGGTCGAGAGGTGGACGATGTAGATGGGCGAGCCCGCCACCTTGGCGAGAGCGATCGCCCGCCGGGTCGCCTCCGCCTCCAGCTGGTCCGGCCGGGTCACGCCGTGGAAACGGGGCGCGGTCTCCCCTCGCGAGAGCGCCTGGGCGACCAGGACGTCGATGGCGATGCCGTTCTCGGCGTGCATCATCACCGTGGCCCCCGAAGCTCGCGCTTGCTGCATGGCCCGGAGGATGTCGCCGTCGGTCGAGTAGAACACGCCGGGGTAGGCCATGAACAACTTGAAGCTCGTCACGCCCTCTCCGACGAGCACGTCCATTTCCTTCAGCGACTGGTCGTTCACGTCGGAGACGATCATGTGGAACCCGTAGTCGATGGCGCAGTTGCCCTCCGCCTTGGCGTGCCAGGCGTCGAGGCCCGCCCGGAGCGGTTCTCCTTTGCGCTGTATGGCGAAATCCACGATCGTCGTCGTCCCGCCCCACGCCGCAGCCCGGGTGCCGGTCTCGAAGGTGTCCGCGGATCTGGTGCCTCCGAAGGGCATTTCCATGTGGGTGTGGACATCGACGGCGCCGGGCAGGACGAGCCGGCCGGTGGCGTCTATGCGCCGGGCACCCTCGGCGAAGGTGCTCGCCGTCTCGGAACCGGGCGCGGCGAGCGCCACCACCCGCTCGTCCTCGACCAGTACCTCGGCGGCCTCGGTGCCCGTCGGGCTCACCACTGCCCCGCCCGAGATCAATGTGCGCAACAACGGCTCCTTTCTGCTGCCGGCCCGCCCGCAGCCTTTCAGGGTTGGGAAAGAGGGGCGTAGGTCGCGGGGTTACGGTCCCGGTAGAAAGCCCAGGTTTGGCGCACCTCGACCAGCAGGTCCATGTCGAGGTCGCGCACTACGACGGCGCTCTTGTCGTCGGGGGCGGGGTCGCCAACGAGCTGGCCCCGGGGGTCGACGAAGTACGAGCCCCCGTAGAAGTCGTCGTCGCCGAGGGGCTCTATGCCGACCCGGTTTATCGCGCCTACGTAGTACTCGTTGGCGACCGCCGCCGCCGGTTGCTCCAGGCGCCACAGGTACTGCGAGAGGCTGCGGCTCGTGGCCGAAGGGTTGAACACTACGCGCGCCCCGGCCAACCCGAGCGCCCGCCAACCCTCAGGGAAGTGGCGGTCGTAACAGATGTAGACCCCGATGGGCCCCACCGCGGTCTGGAACACGGGGAAGCCGAGGTTGCCCGGGCGGAAGTAGTACTTCTCGAAGAACCCTTCCACCTGCGGGATGTGGTGCTTGCGGTACCTGCCGAGGTTGCGGCCGTCGGCGTCGACGACCACCGCGGTGTTGTAGTACACCCCGGGCTGCTCCTCCTCGTAGACGGGCGCCACGATCACCATCCCGGTCTCCCTGGCGAGCTGGGCGACCCGCTCGGTCGTGGGACCGGGGATCGCCTCGGCGTACGAGTAGTAGGCAGGGTCCTGGACCTGGCAGAAGTAGGGGCCGTAGAAGAGCTCCTGGAAGCAGAGCACCCGTGCACCTCCAGCCGATGCCTCCTTCGCCAGCGCGAAGCTCGCGTCGATCATCGACTCCTTGTCGCCGGTCCACCCCTTCTGGACCAGCGCCGCTCTCACGACGTCCGACATAGCCCTCCTTCCTCCCGGTTCGGTCCAGCATCCACCGGCGCAGGGCTCTTGACAAGTGCTCCTCCTGCGCACACCGAGCTCGCGGGAGGGACGCGTGGTCCCGAGCGGACCGGCGCCTTCGGGCAGACCCGTCAGAACGCGAGCGGATGCTTCGCCATCAGCGTCACGATGTCGTAGA
>JBOGGK010000525.1:0-4344 GCA_050744045.1 Acidimicrobiales bacterium
GTTCTCGCTCCTCGGCGGCGACGCCAAGGTGGTGCCGGCGCTGCAGCAGTACCTCTCGGAGCCCAACGGCAACGGGATGTACGCCGAGCTCACCAACGAGTTCGACCTCGGGGAGCAGTTCGCCCCCGACTACGCCGGGGACCCGGCGGGCACCCAGGAGGCGGTCAACAACATCCGCAACACCATGTACCTGCCGGGTCCGAGCGGCCTCGCCAACAACGACGACCTGGGCGCTGAAAGTTCGCAGTTCATCTGGGAAATGTTGGGGATGTACCCAGAGAACCCCGGCAGTGACAACCTGGTCTTCGCCAGCCCCGGCTTTCCCCACGCAGAGATCGACCTGCCCAACGGGCACACGATAACGATCAACGCCCCGGGGGCGTCGCCGAGCGAGTACTACGTACGGTCCCTGAACATCGACAACCAGCCCTACAACAAGCTCTACGTGCCCTTCTCCCAACTCGCCACGGGCGCCACCTTGGACTGGGCGCTCAGCTCCCGCCCGACCCCGTGGGGGAGCGCGCCCCCCGCCGCTCCGCCCTCGTACAACCTCGGCCTGAAGCCGGCGATCGGCTTCCTGCCCAGCCAGCAGGTGACGGTCGCTCCCGGCGCGAGCACCACGGTAAAGGTCGGGGTGCAGGACGCGAGCGGGAGACCGCAGATGGCACAGGTGAGCCTGTCCGCTCCTAGTGGACTGACGGCGACGCCGACGTCGGGAAAGGTGCACGTCCCGCCCAATGGCAGCGGCTACCTGAGCGTGACGGTCGCCGCGGCAGCCTCCACTCCACAGACCTTCTATTCGGTGCCGGTCACCGTCACGCTGTCGCCGGGGCCGGGCACAGGAGGGCCGGGTGGACCGCCGGGCGCACCGGGGCCGGGGCCGGGTGGGCCGCCGGGCGCTCCGGGGCCGGGGCCGGGCGGGCCGCCTGCGACTAGCAGCCAGCCCCTCGACCTAACCGTCCTCGTCGCCCAGCCGGGGAGCCTGCTGACGGCGTTCGACAACTCGGGCGTCTCCCAGGACGACGACGTCACCGGCGCCAACTTCGACGGCGGCGGCGCCAGCTACTCGGCCCAGGCACTGGCGGCCGCCGGGGTGAAACCCGGAGGCGCGGTGAGCGCCGGCGGCATCACCTACACCTGGCCTTTGTCGGCGACGGGCTCTGGTTACCCCGACAACGCCATCGCATCTGGCCAGACCGTGACCCTGACCGCTACCGCTGGCACCCGCCAGGTCGGGTTCCTGGGCTCGGCGACGAACGGGCCGAGCCAGGGCCTGGTGACCCTCACCTATGCCGACGGCAGCACTTCTCAGTACTGGCTCGGCTTCAGCGACTGGACGCTGAACGGCGGCGGGGCAAGCGGGCCTTCCTACGCCAACCAGGTCGCGGCCACGACGGCCAACAGGAACTGCTCGTACTGCCACCCGGTGCAGCAGACGGTCAAGACCTACCTGTTCTCCGCCGCCCTGCCCGTCGACCCCTCCGAGGCCCTGGCCAGCGTGACCCTGCCGTCGGGGGCCACCCGGGGTGCACTGCATATCTTCGCCATCGGGACCGCCAGGAGCGCCATGAGCCCGCCCGAGCTCGGCTCGCTGAGCCCGGCCACGGCCGCGGCCGGCCAGCAAGTCACCATCGCCGGCTCGGGCTTCGGCGCCACCCAGGGCTCGGGCTACGTCCAGTTCCAGGACAACGGCGTTAGCTGGGGCTGCGGGCCGTGCGGGAATGCAGCCACGCTCACGATCGACAGCTGGAGCGACACCGCGATCACGTTCACCGTCCCCGCGCCCAGCGGCCCGAACGACGAATGGGCCGTATACCCCGGGACTGAGGCGATGGTGACGGTGACGAGCTCGAGCGGCGCCACCTCCGACACGGGTGCGCTCGAGGTCACACCCACCGCCAACCCTGCCGACTACTACGACAACGCCGGCATCTCCAACGACAGCACCCCCGGTTGCGCCAACCTCGATGGGGACGGCTACAGCTACTCGTACCAGGCCCTCTCGGGGGCGGCATTGACCCCTGGCAGCACGGTCAGCAGCAACGGGCTCACCTACACCTGGCCGAACGAGCCCGCGTGCGCCAAGGACAACATCGTTGCCACCGGCCAGACCATGCTCGTAGCCAACGCGCCCTCGGCGGCGACGACGCTCGGGTTCCTCGGCGGGTCGGTCAACGGCGGCTCCTCGGGCATGGTCACCGTCCACTACACCGACGGGACCTCCTCGGCCGAAACCTTGTCGTTCAACGACTGGGCGCAGGGCGGCGGCAACGGCAACACCGTGGTGGCCACAACGAGCTATCGCAACTCCGCCGACGCGAGCGGGGTCGGCCCTACGGTGTACGTCTACTCGACGACTGTCCCCGTGGACCCGGCCAAGACGGTGGCTTCGGTCACCTTCCCCGCCATCGGCACCGTGAGCTCGGGGGTGACGTCCATGCACGTATTCGCCATAGCGCTGGGGACCTGACCGCTGGCGCAATGCCCTCGTGTTCGCGACACATTCGACCTGGTCCGGCCAGCGAGGGCAGTCGGGCAAAGCAACGGCTTTGCCCAATGTCGCCGCTGCGCCTGCCTGGGGCCCATGGAAAGATATGCCCGCACGTCCAGCGCCGACGTTGGGTGATCCTGCCGGTACCCCCCAAGTACGGCACCGACCTGCGCTTTCTCATCTCCATTACCAAGCCGCCCCTGAGCGACGTAGAAGCGAGGCCGACCGCGGCGCCTGCCGCAGAGCACTCGAGGTTTTCGTGCCGGGCCGGCCGGGCTGCGGTAACGTTGACAGACGGAGTATCGCCATCGTAGGATACTGCGTATGGTACGAGTTGGGCTTATAGGGGCGGCATAATGAGCGTCCGTCACGCGCTGCTCGCGTTCTTGTGCGAGGGCCCCAAGTACGGCCTGCAGCTGCGCCAGGAGTTCGAGGAGAGCACCGGCGATGTGTGGCCCCTCAATGTCGGGCAGGTCTACACGACGCTCCAGCGCCTCGAGCGCGACGAGCTGATCGAGTCCGACAACCGCGGGGAGGAAGCAGGAGCGCAAAAGGCGTTCCGCATCACCGACGCCGGCCGGAAGGAGCTCGAAACGTGGTTGGCCACGCCGCCCGACATGACCGAACCGCCCCGTGACGAGCTGGTGATCAAGGTGCTGGCGGCGCTGAGGGTCCCCGGCGTCTCGGTGCACGACGTGATCCAGGTCCATCGCCGCTACCTCGTCGAGCTGATGCAGCAGTGGACCCGGCTCAAGGAGGACGAGGCGGACTTCGACCTCGCCTTCGCGCTCGTCGTCGATGCCGAGCTCCTGCGGCTCGACTCGGTCGTGCGCTGGCTCGACGCCGCTGACGGCCGGTTGAAGCGCGCCTCGCTCGAGGCTCCCTCGGCCAGGCCCGGCCCACTCATCCGGCGGAGGTTGGTCGCCCGGCGATGAGCTATCTCGAGCTGCACCGGGTCTCGAAGAGCTACGGGGCCGGAGCTGCCGAGGTGCACGCGCTCTCCGATGTCGACTTCGCCGTCGAGCGTGGCTCGCTCGTCGCGGTGATGGGGCCGTCTGGTTCGGGCAAGTCGACGCTGCTCACGATCGCTGGCAGTCTCGAAGATCCGACGAGCGGCGAGGTCGTGATCGATGGCGCTGCGCTGTCGTCGATGTCGCGCAACGACAAGGCGCGGCTACGCCGGCGCACGGTCGGGTACGTCTTCCAGGAGTTCAACCTGCTGGCCGGGCTGACCGCTGCGGAGAACGTCTCGTTGCCGCTCGAGCTCGACGGCCTCTCGGCCAAGAAGGCACATCGTGCCGGCATGGCCGCGCTCGAGGAGCTCGGTATCGCCGATCGGGCCTCCCACTACCCGGACGGGCTCTCCGGTGGCGAGCGCCAACGCGTCGCTATCGCACGGGCGATCGTCGGTGAGCGGTCCTTGCTGCTCGCGGACGAACCCTCGGGCGCGCTCGACTCGGTGAACGGTGAGGCCGTGATGCGGATGATCCTTGCCGCCTGTCGCCGCGGCGTCGCGGCGGTGGTCGTCACCCACGATGCACAGCTGGCGTCATGGGCAGAACGCGTCATCTTCATTCGGGACGGCCGGCTCGTGGACCAGACGGCCCCCCCGCCAACCCCCGAGTCGCTCATCGCCGATGTCACCGTGCCGGGCCCTCGCCGGTAGCGGATGGGATTTCGGCTGTTACACGGCGCGGGGCAGGAAGGTCTTTGCTTGACACCAAGGGCGGCTCTGGATATCATACCGAGTATGTATCTGGATACCCTCCTTAATTTCGCCATCAAGCCTTCGACAAGGGTCCGTCGGCCCAGATGAGCCTCCTGGAGCTCCACGACATCTCGAAGTCCTACGG
>JBOGGK010000526.1:0-4443 GCA_050744045.1 Acidimicrobiales bacterium
GGTCGTTCCCTCGCGGCCTACTGCAGGCCTCGCTAAGCCGCCGGGCCCCCTCTCCGCACTCGTCTATCCAACACGCACGGGTTCGGACAACACAGCGCCTCGGCCTGCCCTAATCGGTGGATTCGGGCTTAGTAACACCCGGTGACCGGGCCGGGGACCGCTCACCCGGAGCCCACGGTCCGCCCCAGTTGCTGGCATTACCTCTGCTGGTATTACTACTACCGCTGCTGATATTGCTGCTGCTGGAGCGCCGGCTCCGCTCCCGGCTGCTGCCCCGTTTGTTGCCCCCCCCTGTGGCGGCCCCCCCGGTGGGCGCCCGGTCGTTGTGGGGCGCGGGCAGGCCGGGAGATGGGCTGGGAGCCAGCTTGCCCGGCGAGCCGTTCCCGTAAGGTTGCGGCCCGGTAATTGTCGACCAGGTGCGCGACCAGACCCACGGCGAACCAGGCCACCAAAGTGGCGGCGCCCAGGTGCACGCCGGCGTTCAGCGCAGAGTCTGACCCGTTCAAGATGTTCGCCAATGTCGGCGTGGAGAGGACAAGGAGCAGCAGTATGAAAATGGCTGGCCGCATTCTGGCGTGTTTCACCTACGTGCCCGGCCCCTCAGCCCACATAATCGGCGACGACTGCCGCGCCTCCGCCGGCCAGGCCCGCCGGGTGGCGCGTCCCGATCAGGCGAGCACAAAGCAGGCCTGCCCACGCCTCCGCGGTTGCCGGCCGGCCGTCCAAGCGGGCTACGGGCACCGGGTTAGCCAGTATGGCTGCCGGTGTCGTGGTCCCGTCGAGGTCGACGAGAGCAAGGGCGTCGAGGCCGCCGAGGGCTACCGACCAGGCGGCGACGTCCTCGGGCTTGCGTGACGCTTCCGTCACGCCCCAGCAGAAGGTCGGTGCCAAGGCCCTCAGCATGCCGCTCGCCCAAGTGGCGCCGTTGGGCCGGACGGGAGCATCGACGACCACCACGGAGGGGCGCGCTCGCCAGCGCCAACTCCGGCGCTCCAGCGCGGCCGTTTCCGGGGAGGCGACGACGTGCTCTTGCTGCAGGCGCATATCGTGCTGGGTGGCTAGGGTAATTTCCTCTGCCAGGGCGCCGACGTCTTCCGCAATTTCCCGCGCTGCTGTCATAGCTCTCTTGCGGGGGCCGACGACGGCGAGGATGCTGGAGGCCGACCGTGGCGTGGGCGGCAGCGGTGGCAGCATCCGCTCGAGGGCACGGCAGAGCTCGGCTCCCATGTCGGCGACGCTCGCCACCGGGGCGAGCTCTCGGCACGCGTCAGGCGGGAACCCGAGGCTTTGCAGCACCGCCTCCAACCGGGGCCGGGCGTGCCCGGCCACCGGCAACGGTAGGCCCTGGCCGAGCGGTCTCATTTCCTGTCGGGCAGGCGCCGGGCGAGGGGCCAACTGGGCGGGCCTGCCCGCGCCCGGTGACTGGGGTCCTGCCGTCGGCGGGTGCGCCGGCGCTTCCTCCAGCAAGCGGGCCGGTACTGGCGCCGGCGCTTCCTCCAGCAAGCGGGCCGGTACTGGCGCCGGCGCCAGCTTCGCCCGGGGCGCCTCGCCCACGTCCCCCACGCCCCCCACGCCCCCCACGCCACTGGGTGCCAGCTCCACCGGGTTCGGGGCGCTGGGCTCGAGTAGGCCCGCGTCTTTGGCAATCTGTTCCAGCACCTGAGAAAACTCGCGCGCCCGTGCTTCCGGCCGGGGGCGCGGCGAAGAGGTGAGCGTGAAGTGGGTCTGCTCGGCATTGACCGTCTCCGCCAGGTCGAGCACCGACGACGGACCGCTCTCCGCCATCTCGTCGATCAGTTCAGCCAGCGGGTCGCCCCCAGCCGCCGAGCCCGGGGCGCCCCCAGCCGCCGAGCCCGGGCCGCTCCAACCGGCCGGGGCAACGGGGCTCGGGGGCCTGGGCGCAGGGCGTGCACCGACCTCGGGCCGGGCGCCGGCGCTTATCCTCGGGCCACCGGCAAGGCCGCCCCCGCTCGCAGCGCCGCCGATGCCCCCGCCGGCCACCCCGCTCCGCCTGGCAGCGCTACCCCCGCTCGCAGCCCCGGCATGGCCGCCAATGACGGGCGCGTCGGGGCCCGGCGGGTCGTCCACTTGCACCTCGACCTCGACGTGCTCCCGGGCGAAGAAGCCGGCCATGCCGCCCCGGCGCACTCTGGTCGCCCCGACGAGCTTGGCTGTCGGGCCGACCCGGCTGCGGGCGTTGTCCACCGCTTCCTTCAGGCTGGCGCCTTCAAACCGTAGCTTGGGCAAGGTTCACCACTCCTCGGGTGTCGAGGCGGAGCTGGGTGCCCAGCTCCGCGTAGGAAAGGACAGGTAGGCGGGGCGTTGCCGTGCGTACCAGCTTGCGGAGCGCCGGCCGGAGCGGCGCGGCGCAGACGAGGACGGGCATTTCTCCTTCTCCTTCGGCCTCTCGGGCCTTGTGGGAAACCGCCAGCGTCAGCGCCTCGGCCTTGTCCGGTGCCAAGGCCAGGAAAGAACCGTTGTCGCTCGTGCGCAACAGCTCGCTCAAGGCTTGTTCGAGCAGCGGGTCGACCGTTATGACGGGCAGGTGCCCGTCGGTAGCGAGGGCGGCGGAAAGAGCCGGCCCCAAGGCCTGGCGGCAACCTTCCACGAGTGCCTCGGGGTCATGGGTGGTGCGTGCCTTTTCGGTGAGGACCTCGAAGATCTTGGACAGATTGCGCACCGAGACCCCTTCGTCGAGGAGGTCCCTCAGCACTCGCTGGACCTCGGCCAGGGTGACCTGGGATGTGCCGAGCTCCTCCACGACGGTGGGGTCGCTGCGCTTGGTTATCTCGACCAGCTCCTTGGTGGCGGCCCGCGAGAGCAATTTGGCTGCATTTTGCTTGACGACTTCTGAGAGGTGGGTCGTTATGACCGACGCTGGGCCTACGACGGTCGCCCCCATCCGCTCAGCTTGGGCGCGCGCCGAGGCCGGTGCCCACTTGGCGTCCAACCCGAACACGGGCTCTTTGGTCGGGCTGCCGGGCAGGGACCCGAGCATGTCCCCGATCGCGAGCACGTGGCCGGGCAGCGCCGTGCCCCGCGCCACTTCCGCTCCCTGCACCCGGATGGTGTAGGTGGAGGGCGGCAGGTCGATGTTGTCCCGAGTGCGGACAAAGGGCAGGACGACTCCCAGGTCCAGGGCGACCTTTCTCCTTAGCGCCTTGACGCGGTCGAGGAGATCCCCGCCCCGCCCCGGGTCGACCAGTTCGACGAGGTTGTAAGCGACCTCGAGCTCGAGGGGGTCGACCTTCATGTCGCGCGCCAAGCCCTCGGGGGAGTCCGGAGCGGGCGGCGGGGGTACTGCCTCGGTGGCGGCCTGTTCCGAGCGCGCCTTGCGCTGGGCGTCGCTCGGCAGGCGCCCCGAAAGCGCCCACACCGAGGCGCCCACCAATATGAAGGGCAGCTTGGGCAGCCCAGGCACGAGAGCGAGCAGGCAGACGCCTCCGGCCGCGATCCGCAGCGCTCGGCGCTGGTTCAGGATCTGGAGCACGAGGTCGGTGCCCAGGTCGGACTCGGTGCCCGCCCGGGTTACGATGATGCCGGTCGAGAGGGAGATAAGGAGGGCGGGCAACTGGGCGGCCAGGCCGTCGCCCACTGAGAGCAGGCTGTAGGTGTTGATGGCCTGGCTGAAACCGTCGTGGTCTTGGAATATGCCGATAGCCAGGCCGCCGACCAGGTTTATGGCCATTATGACCATGGCTGCGACGGCGTCGCCGCGTACGAACTTGGAGGCGCCGTCCATGGCCCCGTAGAAGTCGGCCTCGGCAGCAACCTCGCGCCGGCGCCGCTTGGCGTCCTCTTTGTTTATGAGGCCGCCGTTCAGGTCGGCGTCTATCGCCATCTGCTTGCCGGGCATGCCGTCGAGAGTGAACCGGGCGGCCACCTCGGCGACCCGGCCGGCACCGTTTGTGATCACGACGAACTGGATGACGATGATGATGAGGAACACCACCAAGCCGACCACGACCGAGCCGCCGATCACGAAGTGGCCGAAAGCGGCGACGACGTTACCGCCCTTGGCGTGCAGGAGCACCTGGCGGGTGACGCTCACGTTCAGTGCCAGGCGGTACATGGTGGCGATCAGCAGCAACGAGGGGAAGACCGAGAAATCGAGCGCCCTTTTCACGTACATCGCCGTCAGCAGGATCACGACCGAGCCCACCAGGTTGAGCGTGATCAAGATGTCGATGAGCTGGGTGGGAAGCGGCACGACCAGCATGACGACGACGCAGACCATCGCCGTGGGGACACCCACCAATGTCAACCGGTTGCTTCGCAACGCGCCGCGCTCCCCGGCCCGGCGTCCGGCGCAGGGCCACTAAGTCGGTTCTTGGCTCAGGCCCCGCTCCTTGGGGCCGGCGGCTCGCGTCCGTGCTCTGGTTCTTCGCTTTTTTATCGACCGGGCCGGCCCAGGCCTTAGCGGTTCGCCCCGAGGCGGGCCCC
>JBOGGK010000527.1:0-5643 GCA_050744045.1 Acidimicrobiales bacterium
CCATCGTCGCCGCCCTAGGAGTGCTCAACACCATCCTGCTCACCGTCCGGGAGCGTCGCCGTGACCTCGGCATGCTGAAGTCAATAGGGATGACGCCCCGTCAGGTGACCGCCATGATGGTCACTTCTGCCACGGCGCTCGGCGTGATCGGTTCCGTCATCGGCGTCCCCGTCGGCATCCTCGTCCACCGCGCCGTCGTGCCAGCGATGGTCCACGCCATCAACGCCATCCTCCCGAGCTCGGTGCTCGACGTGTGGGCAGTCGGTCTGGTCGCCGCACTGGCGTTGAGCGGTATCGTCATCGCCGCGGCTGGCGCCTTCCTCCCGGCGCGGAACGCCGGACGGCTCAGTGTCGCCAACGTGCTGCACAACGAATGAGACACCTGTCCCAACGCCCATGTCTGCGCCTGAGCGCTCGACTTGACGGCCGAACGGAGCGATGGTTGCAAGCACTCTCCTTCCGGAGCTGTCCTCAGCGTATTCGACCTGCGTGACGAGCTGGCCGTCTGTCGGTCAGCGTGGAACGGGCAGATCGAGCATGCCGGCCGCGATCCAGCGCTTCTTCATCGACCCGTCCTTCCACCGGGTCACCCGACCTGTCGTCCTGAAGGGTTCAAATACTCGATGCGTCCGATCTGGTGGGGACGGATTGGGGAGTGGGGCAGGCAGGGTGAGCGGTGGTGGGTCGAGGAGGGTCGGTTCTCGCTCAGGCTGTCGCCGGTGTTCTACCTGCAGGCGCTGCCGATGGAAGGGCGGTGCCGTACCAGCCGACATGGTTGGTTCCCGGGGTATGGCTCAGGCGGCCCGGTCGTATTCGAGGATGACATCGCGCCGACAGATGATGTCGGTGTCCTGGGTCTCGCGACGCGGCTTTGGGACGGCGAGCTGAAGTCCCCGGTGAAGAGCAGGTGGTCGAGGCACTGCTCCCGCACGGTTCTCACCCAGCGTTCTACGTACGCGTTCGCCCTTGGCAATCGAACTGGGTGCGGATTGCGTCTTGAACTCGGCTCGCTGCGGCAGCGTGAAGATCGGCGGACGACACACCCGCATACTTCGGGTACAGCGAATCGAAGCCATCGGCGTTGAAGTTGTTGATCACCTCCCGAACCGCCAGGAGGTACGGTGCATCCGACTCGACCGCCGATCGTGCATGGCACCGTGACCGCCTGACCGCCTGACCGCAACACCGCCCGCTGATCACGACGAAGGACAGGCGGTGATCGACCGGGCTGCTCCAGTTGTCGCGTAGGACGACGGGGTCCGGTGCCCGCGCCAACCGGTATGAGCACCGTCAGTGGGCCGCCAACCCCGCCCGGGTGCACCTTCGGGACCCGCCACGATCACCCATTAGCATCAGGTGCGCATGTCGTAGTGCATCTGCTACAGTGCACTACGTGAGTGCACCGCTGTCGATCCGCTTCGACCCCGAGATCCTGGAACGATTGCGCCAGCGTGCCCGCGCGGTCCCCGGGGCAACCCCGTCGGCGCTCGCCGAGCGGCTCGTAGACGAGGGACTGAGAATGGCAGAGCACCCCGGGATCGTCTTCAAGGACGGCCCGAGCGGGCGCCGCGCCGCTTTGGCCCTCGGGCCTGACGTCTGGGAGGTCGTCGAGGCATCTAAGGAAATGGAAGAGCGCGGGGAGAAGGCCTTGGTGGCCGTCGCCGACATCCTCAATCTCGCGCAAGGGCAGGTGCGCACGGCGCTGCGCTACTACGCAGATCACCAGGGGGAAGTCGACGCCGAGATCGACCTCAACGACCAGACCTCCGCTCAGGCGGAGGAGGCCTTTTTGGTACAGCAGCGCCTGCTCGCGTGAGCGCACGGCGCGGGCCGGCACTCCTGCTCGACGAGATGTTCTCACCGGCGGTCGCCCAACCGCTGCGTGACAAGGGCCACGACGTCCTCGCTGTCGCGACCGAACCCGCGCTCCGGGCTCTGGACGATGCCGAGCTCTACGAGTGGGCTCGCTCGAATCGTCGGAGGGTTGTGACCGAGAACGCCAAAGACTTCCGGCCACTGCTCTGGCGTGAGGAGGGTGAAGCCGGACCAGGCATCCTCCTCACGAGCAGCAGGACTTTCCCGCGGAGCCGACAATCCGTCGGGCTCCTGGTGGTCGCTCTGGAGAACTGGTTGTGCCAGCCCGACTCCCTCAGCCGGCCCCCCGAGGACTGGCTCGCGAAGCCTGCAACCTGACCTCGCCGACTTCCGTGGGCGGGTTTCTCGGGCGCTGGCGGCTGGCTCCCGGTTCGTGAGTAGGGCAGCCACCTGCGCGGTGCATAGGGCTCCATTAGGGCACGATGCAGTGACCAGCGGCTTCGTCGGGTCTGAACCCGATGGTCGTGTGCTGGTCCTGAACCCCCGCCAACAAGACGCTCGGTTTCTCGCGCTCTTCTGCGTATGCACGACGCCCTGACCAGCGGCTTCGCGTTCCGGGGCTCGTCGGAGATGCGGGTTTCTCGGGCGGATTTCTCGGGGCCTTATCAATGCTGCGTAGGGCATGCGTGTGCAGGGTGGCGCAGCGCGTGCGGCCGGTGACCAGCGGGTTCGTGATGGTGGGCGCCGACGGGGCGCCGTTGCATAGGGCTGCACAGGGCATGCGCATGCAGTGCACTGATCAATCGCGACACCGAGTTCGCCACCTTGGGCGATAGGCCTCTGCGATCGTCAGACCGGTTGGTGCCACGAGCGCAGCCAACCAGCTCAGGCGACCATCGGCTCTGACCGGTGAGCCCGTGCGGGCGAAGCGATCTGCGCAGTCTGGCGTAGCCGCTGTCACCGCCGAGGGAAGGGCTACTTCGGCCGCGGACGGCGAAGGCTGGTGGGGTCAGACCCACTGGATGTGGGGTCCAGGGGGATGGCGGGTCGCCCTGGGAGGAAGGAGGATTGATGCATGTTCCTGTTCTCGCTCGTCGTTGTCCCGCTCCTTCGCTATCTCAGCATCCGAGTGCGGGTGATCGTCGGTCTTCCGCTTCTGATTGCTGGCGTGGCCCTGGTATTTGGGTCGGGCTCGTTGGCTGCCTTGTTCGTTCCCGGAGTGGTGCTGGCCGTGATCGGGGTGATCTTGGTGGTGTGTGCGGCGCTGGGCAGGCCTCGGCCGCGGACCCGTTCCGAGGTTGAAGGGGGGCCGAGTTGACCCTGGAGGGTGCCGGACCCAGCGGTCCCATTGCTCGGAGCGATGCCAACATTGCGGTGGTGGTGAGGACGGGGGACCGGTGAGGCCGCGGGCACTTCGGATCGGGTCGTGGCCTGAAAAGGTGGTGGTGGGCTTCTATCGGTCGTTGCTGCTGGTGGGGCTTACCCTCCCCATCCCGGCGGTGGTGGGGGCCCTCGGTTACCTCGGTGCACGTTTCGTGCTGTCCTGGACGGCGGATGCTCAGCTTCCGCAAGGACTCCTCGTCTTGCTCAACGTGGCCGAGCTTGCGCTCGCCGCGTGGTGGGTGCTGGTGGCCTTTGCTGGTTCGTCCGCCCTCGTCGGCAGGTCCCTCAGCGAGGCGACCAGACGGTGCCTCCGGGAGTGGCTGGGGTTGCGAATCGAACCTCGATATCGACCCTTGCCGCCGGTCACCCGCATGGCCAGCGGGCAGTGGTGGTGGAACGGCTTCGGCTACCACTCGAGCGAGCGGGAAGCCCGCCGGGACGCGTGGATGCGCTCCCGCCATCTGCTCGGCACGGGCCGCGACGCACAGGTGCGCAGGGACGCGCTCTGGATGGTGGTTGCCGGGGTGACGGCGCTGCCGGTGGCCGCCCTGCCCTTGGCGGCCGTCGTCGGCGGTGCCTACGCCGCGGGGGCCGCCGGGCTGCTCGGGTGGGGCGTTGGGCTCGCTCTTGCCGGCGTGGCCGGCGCCCCCTTCGCCTGGAGGATCCTCGCCGCGGTTGGCCCTCGGTTCCTCGGGCCCGCTCCACGCTCGCGCCAGGACCAGCGCATCGAGGAGCTCGAGTCGATCCGGGTCGACATGACCCACGCCCAGGCCGCCGAGCTCGAACGCATCGAACGCGACCTCCACGACGGCACCCAGGCCCGCATGGTGGCGCTCGGGATGTCGCTCGGGGCGGCAGAAGTCCTCGTCGACACCGATCCCGACGCTGCCAAGGCGATCCTCGCCGAAGCCAGAGCCTCTTCGGCGACGGCACTGGCCGAGTTGCGATCGCTGGTCAGAGGCGTCAACCCCCCGGTGCTCGCCGAGCGCGGGCTGGTCGACGCCCTGCGGGCGCTCGCCCTCGACGCCTCGGTGCCGGTCGTGGTGCGCTCCGGTTTGGGAGGGCGTCCCGAGCGTCCCGTTGAATCCGCCGTGTACTTCGCCGTGTCCGAGCTGGTGGCCAACGTGGCCAAGCACGCCCGAGCGACCCGGTCGAGCGTCGACCTCGACTACCAGGGCGGAACGCTCACGGCTGTCGTGAGCGACGACGGCGTCGGCGGGGCGGAGGTGTCCGGCGGTTCTGGGCTCGCCGGTGTCCGGCGCCGGATGGCGGCCTTCGGCGGGCGAGTGGAGATCGACAGCCCTACTGGTGGGCCGACCCGGGTCGGGGTGACGGTGCCGTGCGAGTTGTCGTAGCCGAGGACCTGTTTCTCCTCCGAGACGGCTTGGTCCGTCTGCTGGAAGCGCACGGGCACACGGTCGCCGCGGCGGTTGACAGCGGTGCCACCACCCTGCACGCGTTGGTGAGCGAGCACCCCGATGTCGGCGTCGTCGACGTTCGCCTCCCGCCCACCTTCTCCGACGAGGGTCTGCAGGCCGCCCTCGCTGCTCGGAGGAAGGTGCCGGGCCTGCCAGTGCTGATCCTCTCCCAACACGTCGAGCAGCTCTACGCCCGTGACTTGCTCGCCGACGGGCACGGCGGGGTGGGCTACCTCCTGAAAGACCGCGTCCTCGACGCAGAGCAGTTCATCGACGCCCTCGAACGTGTCGCCGGCGGCGGCACCGCATTGGACCCGACGGTGGTGGCCAAGCTGCTCGGTCGCCCTGCTCGCTCAGACCCCCTCGCCCGTCTCACCGATCGGGAGCGCTCGGTTCTCTCCCTCATGGCTGAAGGCCTCTCGAACGCGGCGATCGCCGGCAGACTGTTCCTCAGCGATGGAGCGATCAGCAAGTACACCACCGCCATCTTCAGCAAGCTCGACCTCGTCGCCGACGACAACACCAATCGCCGGGTTCGTGCCGTCCTCACCTACCTCGACACCGAAACCTGAACGAGGACCCTCGTTCATGCGGCCCAGCACGCCGCGGCCCGCGGTCTGGGCGATCTGCAGTCACTCGATCTCGAGGTCGCCGAAGGCGCGAAAGGGAAACCTTTTTTGCGAGGAGCTCCCGTTCGATCGGCCCGGGCACGAGGTGGTGAGTAGAGCGCAGATCGGTAACTCTAACGTGTGGCTCGGAGGTCGTGAAGCGGGTGTCGACCTGGGTGAGGGTGAACCTTCCAGCGCGCGAAGAACCGACTGGCTGGGCGGCCTCGTCGACGGGACCCGCGTCTTCACCTTGTGGGTGCCCGAAACCCGTCCGGGCAGGTCACGGGACCATCCGGTACTCGTGGATCAGGCCGCCGAGGCGGTTGGCTCGGCGTAGTCGCGTGGGATCGATATCGGCCAACGGCATCGGCGTCTCGTCCGAGAAGCGCGGGCAGTGCTGGGCAAGTGAGCGGTGAGGC
>JBOGGK010000528.1:0-3986 GCA_050744045.1 Acidimicrobiales bacterium
CAATCAAACGGTGATCGGCGCAAGCCACACCGACGTACAGAGCACGCTCGTCGTGCGGACCGACGAACCGATCCTCGATCCCTCGTGGGCAGTCGAGCAACTCGACCTCGAGGACCTCGTGCTCGCCTACATGACCCGCGCCGTCGAACAAGACCGCCGGCCCAAGTTGGAGGTCCGTTCGTGATCCGCCTGACGCTCCGCCAATTCCGCACCGAGGGAGTCATCGCCATCGGTTTGCTCGTCGTTCTTGCAGTCCTGCTCATCGTCTCAGGGGTGAACCTCGTACACGTGAACGATGCGTTCCAGAGCACCTGCAAGGCGGCCGGAAACTGCGCCACGGCGTCAAACCCCGTGGTCAACGTCGACAAGCCGCTTCAGGGTGCCCTGCCGCTCATCGTGGCCATCGCGCCCGCGCTTGTCGGGTTGTTCTTCGGCGCGCCCCTCATTGCCCGCGAGCTTGAGACCGGCACCTTCCGCCTCGCCTGGACCCAGAGCGTCACCCGAAAGCGCTGGCTCGCGGTGAAGTTCGGGGTGGTGGGCTTGGCCGCTATGGCGTTCGGTGCGCTGCTGACTTGGATGGTCGATTGGTGGGCGAGCCCGATTGATGCTGCGAACCAAGACCGCTTTGGTCTGGCGAGCTTCGGCCTCCACGGCGTGACGCCAATCGGGTACGCGGCGTTCGCGTTCGCCCTCGGAGCAACGGCAGGCGTGCTGCTACGCCGGACGATTGCTGCGATGGCTGTGACGGGCATAGGGTTCGCTGCCGCGCGCCTGATGGTGACGTACTGGGTTCGCCCCAACCTAGCGCCACCCGCGCACGAATCCTTGTCCCTCACGGCCAGCTCAGCCATAACTGGCTTCGGCGTCCAGCAGCCGGAGGGCATTGTCTCCTTGACTCCTCCGACTGTGGGGGTCCCGAACGGCTGGGTGTACTCGACCGCCATCGTCAACAAGGCGGGTGCGGCGCCGTCGAGTCAATATCTGCTGCATTCCTGTCCCACGCTCGAACAGATCGTGAAGTCAGGCCCAGGAGGTCCACCACCCGGATCATTCCAAGGTTGTCTTCAGAAGCTCTCCGCGACCTTCCACACGGTCGTCACTTATCAGCCTGCGAGTCGCTACTGGCCGTTCCAATGGGCCGAGATGGGAATCTTTCTCGCTGCCGCGATCGCGCTGTGCGGGCTTACGTACTGGTGGCTGAGGCGCCGATACTCATGAGCCATTCCCGCCGAGCCGGGTGGGTGGCGTCTGATCCATGACTGCCGGCGCGTCTGATCCCCGATACGACGCTCTGGCCCGGTCGGTCTTCGCCGTCCTCCCCGAGCCTGAGCTTCGGAGCCTGGCCGGGGAGGTCCACGAGTCCCGGTTGCTGGCCGGACACCTGCTGTACGACCCCGAGGTCACCGTCGCCGCCGCCGGCCTCATCCGTGCCTTCATCGAAGATGACACTGGCCGCCAGGTCACCGTCACCTACCTTCGACCGGGCGCCACCCTCGCCCTGTCCCACCTCGCCGGTCGGCGTTACCCGACCGCCTTCCAAGCCGTAGAGGACAGCCGGCTCATCGTCATCGGCAACGACCGCGCCCAGCGCCTCCACCAGACCCATGCCGCGCTTGGTTGGGCCACCATCCGCGAGCTGGCCGGCCTGCTCGATGACCTGGAAACCGGCCTGGCCTACTTCGCCTTCGGCCAGCTCCGCCAACCTGCTCGCCCTCACCGCCGAACAGGGCGGGACGGCCCAGCCGGTCCACCTGGCTCATCTGGCGACGGCGGTCGGCAGTTCGCGCGAGATGGTCAGTCGCACGCTCGCGCCCCTGGGCGCAGACTGGACTCTCCACACCGACTCGGCCGGGGCCACCGTCACCGACCGCAGCCGGCCCGCGATGAGGCGAACATCGATTGAGGAACTGAGTCGAGCTGTGTCGGCAGCGCCCTCCGGCGAGAGGTATCGGGTTGGATCGGCACTTACCTCAATGACAACCACGCAACGGTCATGCACAGTGACGACGGAGGCGCTATGCGCGATCACACGGGACCCGGTCGTCAGCCGATGTGCCCGCCGGGCCACGACATCGACAAGAGTCGAAGCCTGCCGTGGGACCGCCGCCCCGAAGCCTCCCGCATCCTGCACGATCTGAAGAACCCCAACCGGGGCTGGGATGCCCTGGTGATCGCGGAACCGCAACGGGCCTTCTCCGGCACGCAGTTCGAGGGCATCTTGTTCCAGTTCGCCCACTACGGCGTGCCGCTGTGGGTGCCCGAACTGGGCGGCCCGGTGGACATCAACAACGACGGGCACTACAGGTGTCTGTCCAACTACGGGACGATGAGCAGGGCCGAGCGGAACCGGACCCGGTTGCGTGTCGCCAACGCAGTGCGCGCCCACGCCCAAGCCGGCCGGTGGCTCGGCGGCCGGCCGCCCTACGGCTACCGGATCGGAGACCTCGGCCCGCACCCCAACCCCTCTAAGGCGGCATCAGGCGCCCGGCTCCATCAGCTCGAAGTCGACCCCGAGACGGCGCCGGTTGTGCGACGCATCTACGCCATGTACCTCGCCGGAGCTGGCTACAGCAGATCGCCACGGCCCTGACCAACGAGGGCGTGCCCTGCCCTTCCGCCCGCGACCGGGCCAGGAACACCCACCGACCCGGCCACGCCTGGGCCATGTCGGTCGTGCGCACCATCCTGGCGAACCCCCGCTACCTCGGCCACCACGTCTCCGGTCGCACCAAGAAGGTCGACGTGCTGCTCGATCCCGGCCTGCCGACGCTCGGACGAGGTGACCTGGCACCGCGTCCAGGCGCTCACGGCGGCGAACACCCGCACCAACGCCGTTACGCCCAGCCGGCGCAAGACGCACGTCGGCGTGCGACGTGCAGAGCCGTCTCGCTACCCCCTCGCCGGCCTGGTGATCTGCGACTGCTGCGGGAAGAAGCTCCAAGGCAGCATGGTCCGCGGGAACGCGCTCTATCGCTGCTCCCGGAGCAACGACTACGCGGCGCCGCTCAACAACCACCCGCCAAGCCTGTCCGTGCGTGAGGACCGGCTGCTCTCGCACGTTGACGGCTGGCTATCGGAGATTTACGCACCGGAGCGGATCGCGGCGACTGCTCGGGAGGTCGTAGAAGCTGACGCCAGCGCGAACCGCGAGGACCCAGCGATCACTCGCGCTCGGGCCACGATGATTGAATGTGAGCGAAAGCTGGCCAAGCACCTCGACGGGCTCGAAGCGGGCATCCCGGCCGACATCATCGCCTCCCGCATCGCCGCCGCGCAGCGGGAGAAGGCCGCCGCCGAGGCAGTGCTGGCCTTGGCACCCCCTGCCCCCAAGCCTCTGACCTTTGACGAGGTAGTCGAGGCCCTGACCATGCTTCGCAACCTGCCGGAACTGCTCGAAGTCATCGAGCAGGCCGACCGCGCCGGGCTGTACCAGGCGCTCGGCTTGACCGTCCGCTACCGCCGGGTTGGGACCTCTGAGCAGGTCAAACTTACGTCCACGCTCGTAGGCGTGGAGTTGGAGCGTGTCGGAGAACCGACTTGCAACTTTACTCCACGGGGTCCAAATCCACGGGGCGTGGAGTTGGAGCGTGTCGGAGGGGGGACTTGAACCCCCACGGGATTGCTCCCACTAGCACCTCAATTGACTGACCCCCGTTTTGTCTTGGTTGTCTCGAAGAGTATGGGCAGGTCAGGCATGGTGTCCAGAACGCTTGTGTGGGGGCCAGGGAGTCTGGCTGGGGCGGGTCGCGTAGAGTTCGGGTGACAACGCGGTGACAGGGAGGGCTGCTCAGGTGGCTGCTGGGTGCGTCGGCCGTTATATGGCCCAAGCTGAGCAGCGGAAAGCTCGCCGACATGATGGAGGCCACCGGCTACAGCAAGGGGCACTGCTCGAACATCCGGGCTGACAAGTGGACACCGCACATCTCGACCTGGCCGGCGCTCGCCCGTCTCGCGGGGGTGTCACTGGAGCCGGAACCACCAAGAGG
>JBOGGK010000529.1:0-7534 GCA_050744045.1 Acidimicrobiales bacterium
GATGGATGCTCTCAGCGCTGAAACTCCCTGCGGCTGCATGGAAGAAACCTCGTTTTGCTTCGAGGATGTCTGTCGCGGCGGTGAAGCCTCGCGAGGACAAGCTCGCGGCGACGACCCCGCTTTCCGCAGCTCGACCGGCGTGGAGTGGCTTGGTCATCGTGCCGAAGTTCTCGCGTAGCCCAGCAGCGAACGAAGCGGCTATGCCGAAGGCGACGGCCGTCTCGCGCGGCTTGAGGGCCAGTAGGCGCGCCGCAGCCGCCGCGGCACCGAAGACGCCGGCCGTTCCTGTCGAATGGAAGCCGTTCTGGTAATGCGCGGGATCTGCGGCCTCCGCAACCTTCGTCGCCACCTCGACTCCGATCGTGTACGCCAAGAGCAGCTCTTCACATGACCGCTCGTCGCGCTCAGCGATCGCCAAGGCCGCGGGGAGCACCGGGGCGGTGGGGTGTGTGAGGAGGCCATAGACGCGGTCGGGGACGACAGCGAGCTGTGTATCGTCGTAGTCGTCGGCGTGGATGGACAGGCCGTTCAAGAAGGCCGCGAAGCGGCTGGGCAGCCGGAGCCCGGACCCGAGGGCAAGCGCTTCGTGGGCGGTGCAGCCCAAAGACAGGATCTCCTCGCGAGCGAGAGCTGCTGGACGAGTGCGGGAGCCGGCGAAGGCGAGGCCGAGCCCGTCCAAAATGGAACGCTTTGCCAGGTGCATTACGTCGTCGGGCAGGTCAGCGAGGCTGGCATCAGCAACAAACTCACTGACTTCGGTTGTCAGGCCAATACTATCTGTCATTTATGCAGGGCTTTCAGGTTGCCCAGCGTGGTCGTCGGTACCCGGGGGCTTCTTCTGATGAGCCTTCAGGGCCCGGTATGCGGAGAGGACGTGCCGGCGTGCCAATTGGCCCGCAAGATCAGAGTCACGGCGCTTGATCGCAGCGAGGAGCGCGAGGTGCTCGCGCTGGGCCTGCGGCGGTCGCGTCGGCGACTCGAGAGTGAGGTTACGGAACCAGGTCACCTGTGCGTAAATCTGTTTCATCATGAAGGAAAGGCGGTCGCTGTGGGCAGCCGCATGGATCGCGGAGTGGAACTCCTCGGACTCTCGCGTGACTTCCGCGTGCTTATGCCGCTGGACGGCGGAGCTCATGCTCTGCAAGGCCTTGTCCATAAGGAGCAGATCCTCACTGGTTGCTCGTTCTGCGGCTAGGGCCGCCGCCGCACCTTCGAGTGCGGCGCGGATGCGGTAAATGTCTTCGGCCTCGGAGGGTGTAAGTGATGCCACAAAGACACCGGTGCGCGGCCGGACCTCTACTAGCCCGTCCTGCTGAAGCCGCCTGAGCGCCTCGCGAATGGGGTTACGGCTGATCTCGAAGCTTTCGGCGAGAGAGGACTCGTTGAGGCGCTCGCCTGGACGGTACCCCCCGCTCACAATGGCGGTGCGGATCTCCTCGTAGACGCGCTCTTGGAGGGACGGGTGGTCACTGAGGGAGACTTGCGCCAGCGGGGAGTGCGCGGCCATGGCCCGTCACCGTACACTGTCCACAGTGGTGTGTCAACTGTGTTCACCAGCGCTCGGCCCGTAGGGGCGCGGTGGTAGTGACCGGCGCGGGCGCCCCAGGCAGCGCCCGGCTATTGATAGAGGTCCGTGTGCATGGGACCTCGCGGCCGAGGCCGGCCCGGGCACGACGGCCGCGGCGCGCTGGCGGGCCTCGGCCCGGAGCGCCGGCTCGAGCCCCGCTACCTGCCCGCAGGAGAACAACGGCCGACCCGCCACCCAGGTCTGGCTGATGCTTGCGGCGCTGGCCGACCAAACGGCTGCTTGGACAGGGTCCCCGTAGGGCGACCACTCGTGATGGTCGAGGTCGAAGAGCACGAAATCGGCCTGCTTACCCGGCTCGAGGGAGCCGATCTCGCGGTCCCAGCCGAGGGCGCGTGCCCCGTCGATGGTGGCCATGCGCAGTGCCCTGCGGGCACCGACCTGGCCAGGGTCCAAGCGGGCGTCCTTGAACAGGCCGGCCGCCGGGTACACCTGGCGGTGCAGGTTGAGGTTAGCAGCCGCCGACACACCGTCGGTGCCGAGGCCGACAGCGGCACCCGCGACCATGAGCTCGGGGTACTTCCCGATGGCGGTCGCTCCTTTGGCCAGCTTGAGCGAACTGGAAGGGAGAAGGCGACCGACGTCCCATGCCCGGCAATGAGCGAGACCTCCTCGTCGGTGAGGGCCACCGCGTGGGCCAGCACGAGGTTCGGGCCCAGGCCGCCCCTTTCGGCGATGCTGGTGACGGGCCAGCGGCCGTACTTCTTCTCCGACAGCCGCGCTTCCTCGATCGACGACGAGATGTGGTACGTGGTGCCCACGCCGCGTGCTCCAGCCGTCCGGCGACGGTGCGCACTCTGCGCCGCCAGCGATGGCCTCAGTTGCCGAGAAGTGGCGCAGCTCATGGAAGTGCCGGATAACATGTAAGTCCTGGTCAAGCGCACCAGCCCCCGTAGCTCAGAGGATAGAGCGTCGGTTTCCTAAACCGTGCGTCGGGCGTTCGAATCGCCCCGGGGGCGCCAGTGAGGTCCCAGTTCACGGGCTACATTGCTGAAGCGGGGCGACGGCGCCGCTGCTCGCTACACGCCGAGTGCCGCACAGCTCCACACGTTTTGGCGTTGAAGGGCCCGCGAGACAAGGTGAGGGACCTCATCGGCACTTTTGCACGCTATGCCCGACCGGGTTGTCGGCAATCTGGTCGATAACGCCGTCCCCAACAACCGCCCGGGTGGCTGGTTGGTCGTCCGGGGGGCGAGCCACAGGGGCGAGCCTTCGGGGGCCTCCCAATACCGGGACGGTGGTGCCTCCTCGGCTTGTTGAGTCCTTGTTCGAGCTGTTCGGGCCTCATCCCGAGTGATTGCCCGAGAGCCGGTATGAACGGTTATACTCAAGCCATGAAGGTAGCTGTCTCTGTTCCCGAGGAGTTGTACGGCGAAGCAGACAGGCTTGCCTCCGAGCGAGGGATGAGCCGGTCCGAGCTCTATGCCCGGGCGCTGCGGCGCTTCCTGGACGAAGAAGGCTCGGACGCTATCACGCGTCGGATCGACGAGACCTGCGACCAAGGCGCCGGCGAGGACCTTGCCCCGGTAGCGCTCGTCGATCTCCTAGGGGGCGGGCTCTGGGAGTGGTAGCCCGGGGCGAGGTCTGGTGGATCGATTTCGGCGCCCCGCTTGGATGCGAGCCTGGCAAGCGCCGGCCAGCGGTCGTCATCTCCGACGACCGCTTCAACCGTTCCCGCCTCGCCACAGTGACGGTAGTGGCCGTGACCTCCAACACCAAGCTTGCTGACGGCCCAGGCAACGTCGCTTTGTCCCGTGGAGTTGCAGGTCTCGACCGGCCCTCGGTCGTGAACGTGACCCAGGTCGCTAGCATTGACCGCCGGCGGCTCGCCCAGCGCTCGGGTTCCTTGCGGGCTGCGCTCATGCGCAGCGTGGACGACGGGCTGCGTCTCGCGCTCCACCTTTAGTGCTAGACGGCCCGGTCAGGGCCGGCCGTTCCTGCCGGGAGGAGCTCAGCGGTAGACGCCGCTCATGTCGGCATAGCGGTCACCGGCGGCGGAGCCTCTCGGCGCCACGGCGTCCAGGGCCGCCATCTCATCGGCTGAAAGCTTGAGCTCGACTGCAGCCAGGTTTTCCTCCAGGTACCTTTGCCGTTTGGTGCCCGGGATGGGCACCACGTCGTCGCCTTGGAGGACCAGCCAGGCCAGAGCCACCTGCGCAGGGGTCACGTCGCGCTGGCGGGCGACCTCAGCCACTCGGTCTGCTAAAGCGAGGTTCTTCGCCAGGTTTTCGTCCTGGAAGCGGGGGTTGCTCAGCCTCCAGTCGCCCGCGCCCAGCTCGTCGGGGCTGCGGATCTTCCCCGAGAGGAAGCCGCGGCCAAGCGGGGAGTAGGCGACGAACCCGATCCCGAGCTCACGGGTGGTCTCCAGCACCCCGTCTGCCTCCACGTCGCGAGTCCAAAGGGACCACTCGGTCTGCACCGCCGTCATGGGGTGCGTGGCGTGGGCCCTGCGGATGGTCGCCGGCGCGGCTTCGGAGATGCCGAGGCAGCGCACCTTGCCGGCGGCCACCAGCTCGCTCATCGCCCCCCACGTCTCCTCGACGGGCACCTCGGGGTCGACCCGGTGCTGGTAGTACAGGTCAATGCGGTCGATACCGAGGCGGGACAACGACGCTTCCGCCGCTTTGCGCACGTACTCCGGGCGGCCGTTCACCCTCACAAAGCTGCCATCGGGGTTGCGTTCGTTGCCGAACTTGGTCGCCACCACCGCTTCCTCGCGCCGGCCGGCGATCGCTTTTCCCACCAACCGCTCGTTCGTGAAAGGGCCGTACATGTCTGCTGTGTCGAGGAAGCCGGCACCGCGGTCGAGGGCAGCCTTGATCGTTGAAAGCGACTCGGCCTCGTCGCCAGGTCCGTAGAACTCGGACATCCCCATGCAGCCGAGGCCGATGGTCGCTACGCTCAGGGTGGTGTTGCCGCTCCCGAGGGTCCTTGCGGAGTAAGCCACTGCGTGCCTCCTTGTCTGGTTAGCTCCATCTTGGGCCAGGGCCAATCTGTTCTGGCTTATCGAGCCGAGCTGTCCAGAGGCGGAGCCAGCGCCAGTGGAGTGGGGACCGGTCCACCGCCTCTAGCCGAAGCACCAGTAGTGCCGCTGCAGGTACCGCCCCGCGTAGACACGCTCGCCGTAGGGGTCGTCCCGCGGGAGCCGGCCCAGCTCAGCAGACGAGGCAGAAGGGGTGCCCGGCGGGGTCGAGGTAGACCCGGAAGTGCCCGTCGGCCGAGGGCTGGTGAGCGTGGGCCCGGGCGCCCGCCGCCACGACCGCTGGCTCGGCTGCGGAGATGTCAGGGACCGAGAAGTCGAGGTGGAACTGCTGCGGGTGGGCGCCTCCGGGCCAGGTTGGCTCGACCCAGTCGTCGACCCGCTGGAAGGCGAGGGTCGTGCGCCCCTCCGGGTTGTCCAGGCTCAGCCCGCCACCGGGTGGCACAAGGGTGCTCCAGTCCCGGTTGGAGCCGTCCTCCAGTTCCCAACCGAGGACTTCTCCATAGAAACGGCTCAGCTCCAGTGCGTCGGGACAGTCGAGGATGACCAAGTCGAGCTTCGGCTTCAGCGCAGGTGCTCCCATGGGAAGCGACCATACCCCTTGCCGGTCGGCTCCCTCATCGGCTACATCGGCGCTTCCGCCGACCCGTCTACGAGGGCCCTGCCGGGAACCTGGTGTACCTGGTGTCGGTCACAACCGGCTAGTAGGTGAGGTCCGGGCGAGGGGGCAGGGAGGGACGGCCCCCCGGGCGGCGGACTACAAGCCCGGCCGCCTCGGTGGCCGCCCGGCCCGCCTCGGCGGGAGGCTCGCCCCGAGCGAGCGCGACCACGAGGGCGGCGACGAAGGCGTCGCCTCCTCCGGTGGTGTCGACAACTTCGGTTTTGGTGAGCGGGACCAGGCTTTCGCCACCGTCCCAGACGAGGACGTTGCCGTCGCCGCCCGCCTCTACGGCAACTAGCCTGGGGCCGCGCCGTACGAGCGAGCGGGCGGCGTTCAGTGCCGAGGGGCCGTCGTGCACCTCGTGGCCGGCAAGCAGCGACGCCTCGGTGCTGTCGAGCCGGGCGACGTCGCACATGCCGAGCAGGGCTTCGTCGGACGGGTTGCCGTCGAGGACGACCTGGCGGCCGGCCTCTTTGGCCACCCGGGCGGCTAGGAGCAGGGAAGGAGGGGGTTGCTGCATCTGGAGGACCACCGTGCCGGCAGCGGCGATGGCCCCGCTGGCGGCTTCGATGTCTTCGGGGCGCAACAGGACCTCGGGCGCCAAGTGCTCGAAGTAGCGCCAGCCTTCGCCGTCTACCAGCAGGTCGACGATGAGCCCGCTTTCGGCACCTGGGCGCCGGACCACGTTGCCCACGTCCACGCCGTCGTCACGGGCCTGCACCAAGAGCTGGTCGCTCACCTGGTCGTCACCCAGGACGCCGACGAGGCTGGCGTCTGCCCCGAGCTGGACCATCCCGACGGCCTGGTTGGCGCCCTTGCCGCCGAGCATCTCGCGCCGCTCCCAGACCTTGGCGCTGGCGCGGCTGCCCGGCAGTTCGTGGACGCGCAAGACGAGGTCCCGGGCGACCTGGCCGACGACGGCTACCCTGGGACGGCTCACAAACGTTTAGTTTTTCCCGCCGCGCGCAATGGATAACCCGGTGACCTCGCATTGATCTCCCACGAAGCGTTCCCAGCTCAGCCGTGGTGCCTCCACGAAAGCCGCCTCGAGCTCGGCATCCTGGCTCAGACCGAGTCGCTGTTCGCCCTTTCGAACGGCCATATCGGCATGCGCGCCAACCTGGACGAGGGAGAACCAGCCGGGCTCCCTGGCACTTATCTCAATTCTTTCTACGAGCGCCACCCGATTTCGTACAACGAACCTTCCTACGGCTACCCCGAGTCGAGCGAGAGGCTTGTGAACGTGACCAACGGGAAACTGGTCCGGTTGTTGGTGGACGACGAGCCGTTCGACGTGCGTTACGGGACCTTGCAGGTGCACGAGCGAGAACTTGATTTCCGCTCCGGCGTGCTCACGCGCCGAGCAGTGTGGACCTCGCCCGCGGGCCGGACGGTGGAGGTCTGCTCGCGCCGGCTCGTCTCGTTCGCCCAGCGGGCGGTGGCAGCGGTCAATTACTGCGTGACCCCCCTGGACGGCCCGGCCCATGTTGTGGTGCAGTCCGAACTTGTGGCCAACGAGCCTCTCGGTCCTGAAGCGAGCGCCAGAGGACAGCCTTTGGAGCCCCTGGAGCACGCTGCTGGTGGGGCGGGAGCGACGTTGTTGCACCGCACCCGGTGCAGTGGCTTGGTAGTGGGCGCGGCCATGAGCCATTTGGTAGTGGAAAGGGGGGACCGGGTGGTGGTGGGGTCCGAGGCCCACCCCGACCGGGCCCGGACGTCGCTGGCCGGCCTGTTCCATCAAGGCCAGTGCTTGAACCTGGTCAAGCTGCTCGCTTATGGGTGGTCGAGCCGCCGCTCAGTCCCCGCTTTGCGCAACCAGGTGGAGGCGGCCCTGGCGGGGGCGAGCGAGAGCGGTTGGGATGGCCTGTTGGCCGCTCAAGGGGATTACCTGGGGCAGTTCTGGGAGCAGGCCGACGTCGAGGTGGAGGGGGACGTAGAGCTGCAACAGGCAGTGCGGTTCGGCCTTTTCCACGTGCTCCAGGCGAGCGCCCGGGCCGAGCAGCGCCCAATACCGGCCAAGGGCCTTACTGGGCCCGGTTATGAAGGCCACACGTTTTGGGACATGGAGACGTACGTGCTCCCTCTGCTCACCTACAGCCGTCCCGAGGCCGCGGCTGATGCGTTGCGCTGGCGGTTGCGCACCTTGCCGCGGGCACGCCGGCGGGCCAGGACGCTGGGCCTCCATGGAGCGGCTTTCCCCTGGAGGACCATCTCGGGGGATGAGTGCTCAGGCTATTGGCCAGCAGGGACAGCTGCTTTCCACGTGAACGCAGACATAGCTGACGCCGCCGTGCGCTATGTCGGGGCC
>JBOGGK010000530.1:0-7597 GCA_050744045.1 Acidimicrobiales bacterium
CGCTGACGCCTCCCAGGTGTAACCGGCCGCCTGAGCGAGGCCCCGCTCGGACAGCTCCAGGCGCGCCTGGCCGTCGTCGACCAGGTGCTCGAGGGCCCCGGCCAGGGCGTCGGCGTCGCCCACGTCCACGAAGCAAGCAGCGTCGCCCAACACCTCCTGGAGCGCCCCGCAGCGGGTCGTCACGACCGCGGTGCCTGCGGCCATGGCCTCCAGGGCGGGGAAACCGAAGCCCTCGTAGCGCGAGGGGTAGGCGAGTACGGTCGCGCCCGCCACCAGCTCGTCCCTTTCCGCGTCGCCGACCCGGCCGAGGCGGACTACCTGGTCCCGGGCCGGGCAGGCGGCGACCGCGGCGTCGAGCTCGGCTCGGCCCCATCCGTCTTCGCCCGCGATCACCAGGGCCAGGTCCGCTCGGCCGGCGGATACCGGGGCGAAGGCCCGCACGAGGGTGGGGAAGTCCTTTCGCGGCTCGACCGTCCCGACGGCCAGCACGTACCGCTTGGCCCAACCGGGCAGCAGCCCGGGCGCGGGGGCGCCGGCGGGGGAGCGGGCGGGCAGCGGGGCGACGCCGTGGTGGACCGCCCGTACGCGTTCCGGCGGTACGCCCAGGAGCTCGACCACCTCGCCGGCGACGAAGCGCGAGGGGGTGTGCACCCAGGCGCCCCGGCGCACCGCCTGGCGGACCAGGCGGGGGTAGGCGAGGGTGGCCGGCTGGCACATCTCGGGGAAGTGCACGACGGTCAGGTCGTGAACGGTGACGACGGTGGCCGCCCGGCGCGCCGGCGGTACCACGAAGTTGGTGCCGTGCACGACGTCCACGGGCCCGATGAATGCTTCGATGGGCGGGAACGGCAAGTACGACCACGACTTGTGCAGCGGCCGGGCCGGCATGGGCCGGTCGAGGACGGTTACCCCGGGCGGGACCTGCCCGGCGAGCTCGTAACGTTTGCGCCAGCTGACCGCAAAGGCGCCCACATCCAGGTCGGGCCGCCTCCCGAGCTGCTCTAACGCCCGCAGGCAGAACTCGCCGACGCCGGTGCGGGGCCCCAGCAAAGGGGTGGCATCGAGGGCCACCCGGAGACGGCCGCCGGTGCTCATTCAGGGAAAGAGGAACCCGGCTGCGCTCCTGGTCGCTCAGGGCGATCTCCGGCGCTCACCGGGCGGGGGCGGCCTCGCCGTCCAGGGCGGCCGGCGGCTGCAGCTGCGCCACGAACTTGTAGCGGTCGCCCCGGTACAGCGAGAGCACGAACTCGACCGGGCGACCGGAGGCGTCCCGGCTGTGGCGAGACAATAGCAGCATGGGGTAGCCGACCGTGACCTCGAGCAGTTCCGCCTCCCGGGGCGGGGACGGCACGGTTTCGATGGTCTCCTCCGCCTGGGCCGGGCGCACGCCGTAGTCGGTCGCGAGCAGGGCGTACAGCGAGACCGAGTCCCCCAACCGCCTGGCCAGCCCGGGAAAGCGGGAGGCGTCGAGGTGGGTCGTCTCGATGGCCATCGGCTCGCCGCCGGCGATGCGCAGGCGCTCGATCCGCAGCACCCGGGCGCGGGTGCGCACCTCGAGGCGCCGGGCCAGCTCCTCGTCGGCGCCCACCTGGCCCACCGAGAGCAGCTTGGAGCGCGGGGCCAGGCCCTGGCGTCGCATGTCCTCGGTATAGCTGGTGAGCTGGAGGGGCTGGGCCATCTTCGGCAGGGCGGCGTAGGTGCCACGCCCGTGCATGCGCACGAGGCGGCCCTCGATGGTCAGCTCCCGCAGCGCCTGGCGGACGGTGGTGCGGCTGGTGGAGAAGTTCTCCGCCAAGGTACGCTCGGGCGGCAGGGGCTGGCCTGGGGCCAAGTCGGCGAGCATCCGGGCCAGGTGGCCCTTCACGACGTAGTACTTCGGGTAATGCCTGTCCGAGCGCTCGCCGGTGCCGGCTGGCGCTGCCGCGGGGCCGGCCTGCGCCGTCCTCATGGGCTCCTCCTTGCCAGCGGGGTCGCCGGCGATCGTAAATTTTCACAAATCCTAGGACCTCGACTGGACTGGGCCATCTGAGTGTGCAAGGATTTGGTCTAGACCATTAAGGTCTAGACCAAAACCCCGACGGCCGCCAGCGCAATACTGGTGGCCCTCAGCAGCACAAGGAGCGCACAAGTGAAAAAAGCATTGATGGCTCCCGCCGCCCTCGCTCTCGCGGTTGCGACGGGTGTGGGTGCTGGGGCCCTGCCCGCGGCCACGGCTTCGGCGTCGGGCAATACCCTGACCGTCTGGCTCATGACCGGCGATAGCACGCCGGCGGTCGTCAACTCCGTCGACGCCACCTTCGCCAAGGAGTACCCGGGCTGGAAGGTGAACGTCGAGGTCCAGCAGTGGAGCGGCATCAGCGCCAAGGTCATAACGGCGCTGGCCGGCAGCTCGCCGCCTGACGTGATGGAGTTTGGCAACACCGACGTGGCTGAGTACGCCGCCTCCGGCGGCCTCACCAACCTGGCTGCCGACGAGGGCCAGTTCCAAAACAGCTCCAAGTGGCTAACCGGCCTCGAGGGGCCGGCCGAGTACAAGGGCGGCCTTTACGGCATACCCGAGCTTGGCGGCGACCGCGTCGTCGTGTACAACAAGCAGATGTTCCGCCAAGCCGGCATCAAGCACACCCCGACCAGCCTCACCGAGCTGCTCGGGGACGGGGCCGCGCTGAAGGCCCATTTCAGGAGGGTGAAGGACTTCTCGGCGTTCTACCTGCCCGGTGAGGAGTGGTACGCGGGCATGCCCTTCGTGTGGGCCGAAGGTGGCCAGATCGCCGTCGAAAAGGGCGGCAAGTGGTACGGCGACCTGCAAGCCCCCAAGTCACTACTGGGCCTGAAGGAGTACCAGGCGATCCAGAACTTCATGTCCACTCCCGCCTCCGACGACGTCACCGAGGACACCCCCTCTGACGCCCAGATCTTCGCCAGCGGCAAGTCTGCCATGTTCATAGATGGCAACTGGACGCTCGGTACGATCCGCACCGACAACAAGAAGCTGGCCGGCAAGATCGGCACGTTCATCCTCCCCGGCGTGAAGGCCGGCAGCGTGGCCCCCGTGTTCCTCGGTGGCTCCGACCTGGGCATCGCCAAGCACAGCCCCAACCAGGCTCAGGCGCTGGGCTGGGTCAAGCTGTTCACCGGCACCAGCAACCAGCTTCTCCAGGCCAAGGACGAGGGCTTCATCCCGAACGCCACCAACGTCGTCGCCCAAGCCGCTCCCAAGCTCGGGCCCAACTTCTCGACCTACTTCAAGGCCGCCAAGGTGAGCGAAGAGACGCCGCCGGTGCCCGGTTGGGCAACGGTGGAGGCAGACAACGTCATGCAGGACCTGTTTGCCGCCCTGGCCGAGGGCAAGCAGAACGTCCCGACGATCGGCAAGGAGTACGACCAGAAGCTCGACAGCCTGCTCAACGCCGAGTAAATACCATGGCCGCGCCGACGATGCCAGACTTGGCAACTGGTAGGACGGGGCGCGCCACCCCTTCCGCCCCGCCCTACCGTCGGCGTGCCGTACGGCCGAGCTGGCGCCGCTCCCTGCGGCGCCAGCTCTTGCCCATCTGTTTGCTCCTACCCGCCCTCGGCCTCATCGGCCTCATGACGGGCTACCCATTGGGGAGGCTGTTCGCCACCTCGTTCCAGAACCTCGGGCTCTTCCAGCTGTTCAGCCACCAGGTGGTCTGGAACGGCTTTTCCAACTACCGCACCCTGTTCTCCAGCAGCGACCTCGGTACCTCGGTCCTGCAGAGCGTGGTCTTCGTGGCGGTGTGCGTGGGCCTCACGATGCTGATAGGCACGGGCGTGGCCCTGCTGCTCGGTCGCATAGGCAAGGCCCTCGGCATCATCGTGACGGTGTGCATGCTGTTCGCTTGGGCCATGCCGACCTCGGCCGCCGCCATCGTGTGGACCTGGCTGTTCGAGACCGAGTGGGGCGTGGTCAACTACATCCTCAGCGGTCTCGGCTTCCACTTTGCCAACCACGATTGGTTCGCCAACGGTCTGTCGGCCTACAGCATCATCACGGCCAACATCGTCTGGGGCGCGGTCCCCTTCGTGGCCATCACCATGTACTCGGCTCTCACGCTTGTGCCGCGGGACCTGCTCGAGGCGGCGGCGGTCGACGGGGCCTCGGCCGTGACCACGTTCCGCCAGGTGACCCTGCCCATCGTGCGGCCCATCTTCGTCCTGCTCACGGTCCTGTCGGTCATCTGGGACGCCAACGTGTTCAACCAGGTGTGGTACCTGACCCAAGGCGACGCTCAACGTCTCAACGTCATCCCTCTCGGCGTCTGGCAGTACATCGAGGCTTTCTCCTCCCAGCAGTACGGCCTCGGGGCCGCCACCGCCGTCATCATGATCCTGCTCCTCGTGGCCGTGACCGGCTATTACATCCGCATCATGGTCCGCACCGGGGAGGTCAGCGGGAAGGTGAAGGCGTGACTGCGCCGAGCGTGATGGCGGGCAAGCGCACGGCCCGCTACCGCACCATGACCTGGTTGTGGCGGGCGGTCGCCGTCGTGTTCGCGGCCCTCACCATCTTCCCGGTCTATTGGATGGCGAACTCCGCCTTCGAGCCCAACGACAGGATCACCTCGCTCACGCCGAGCTTCTTCCCTGTCCACTTCACGTTCCACAACTTCGTGGACGCGGTCAACCACACGGGCGGCGGCGTCGGCAAGGCGTACTTCTGGGACGACGCCCGCAACAGCGTGATCGTCGTGTGCTCGGCGGTACTGATCACGCTGGTCCTCGGGTTCCTGGCGACGGCGGCGATAAGCCGGTTCCGGCTGCGGGGAGCTTCGGCGTTCCTGTTCCTCATCCTGGTCGTACAGATGGTCCCGGGCACCGCCCTCATAATCCCGTTGTTCCTCCTGCTCAACAACCTCCACCTGACCGACAACTACTTGGGGCTCATCCTCGCCTACACCGCCTCCACGCTGCCCTTCACCATCTGGGCCCTGCGCGGCTTCGTGCGGGGAGTGCCGATCGAGCTCGAGGAGGCGGCCATGGTGGACGGGGCCAGCCGGCTCGGCGCCTTCATGCGCATACTCTTCCCACTCGTGCTCCCCGGCCTCATCGCCACGGGCGTCTTCGCCTTCATCACGGCCTGGAACGACTTCCTGGTCGCCGATGTCGTCATGCAGCAGAACTACCACCAGACGCTACCGGTGTGGCTCTTCAGCTTCACCACCAACACCGGCACCGATTACGGCGGCTTGATGGCCGGTTGCACGATGATGGCGCTCCCGGTCGTCATCTTCTTCCTCTTCGTACAGCGCCACCTCGTCCAGGGGTTCACGGCCGGGGCGGTCAAAGGGTGAGCCCGCTGGGCCCCGGTGCCCCCGACCGGGGCGGCGCCCGGCTGGGTGAGGTGATGGCAAAAGAGATGGCGGAGCAACCGGACCGCCTGGCGGCCCTGCTCTCCCGGCGCCAGGAGCTCGCCAAGCACGTGCGCGCCGTCCTACCGGAACCCCTGGCCGGGACGGTGCTGGTGGCCCGGGGGTCCTCCGACCACGCCGCTAAATGTGGCTCGTACTTCCTGGAGCTGGCCACGGGCAGGCCGGTCGCCTCCGCCTCGCCGAGCCTGTTCACGCTGTACCGGGCCTCGACCGACTTCACCGGGTACCTGATGGTCGCCGTCAGCCAATCGGGCCAGACCCCTGAGATCGTCGAAGTGGTCGAGCGGGCACGCCACCGGGGCGCCTCGACCATCGCCGTCACCAACGACGCAGGCAGCCCTTTGGCGTCCGCCGCCGAACTCGTAGTCGACCTCGGCGCCGGCGAGGAGCGAGCCGTACCCGCCACCAAAACGGTCACCGCTCAGCTCGCCGCCTTCGCGGTCATCGCCCAAGCCTTGGGGGACCTCCACCTCGAGGACAAAGCGGCGGGGGAGCTGCCCGGCCAAGTGGCGGAGGTCCTAGCCGACAGCGGCCCCCCGGCCGGCTTGGCGGAGTGGCTGCGCGAGAAGGGCAACCTGGTCACGGTGGCCCGGGGGTTCTTGTACGGGGCGGCGTGCGAGGCGGCGCTCAAGGTCGAGGAGACGTCCTCGCGTTTCACCGCTGCTTTCTCCGCCGCCGACTTGCGCCACGGGCCGATCGCGATGGCCAGCGCCGGGCCGCAGGTGCTCGCTTTTGCCCATCCCGGGCCCACGAGTGCCGACATGGCCGAGCTCGTCGCCGAGCTGAGGTCCCGGGGGGCAGATACCCGCCTGGCGGGCCCGGTGGACGGCAGCGCTATGACTTGGCCGGCGACGGCTCCCGAAGTCCTTGCCCCTATCCTGGCGGTGACCCGGGGGCAGCAGCTGGCTCTGGCGCTGGCTCGCCAGCTCGGCCGCGATCCCGACGCCCCCCCGGGGCTGACGAAAGTGACTGTTACTTGAGCGGTTTCATACTTTCTTGTTCCCGTCTCGCCACCCCGACTGAAATGCTCGAAGACGGGTTCGTGGTCGTCGATGGCAGCTCGGTGGCCGAGGTCGGCCGGGGCACGCCCCCGGTGAGCATGTTCCCTCTCGTCGACCTGGGCGACGTGCTCGTGGCCCCGGGCTTTATCGACGTCCACGTGCACGGCGGGGGTGGCTCCGAGGTCAACTGCGCCACCCGCGAAGAGGTGGAGGCGTCGGTGCGCAAGCTGGTCAGGTTCCACGCCGGCCACGGCACGACGGCCCTCGTCGCCACCACGGTCTCGGACAGCCCGGAGGCCTTGCGGACCGCGGTCGAAGCGGTCGCCGCCGTCACCGAGGGCCAGCGCAGCGGCGTGCTCGGTACTCACCTGGAGGGACCGTGGATCTCGCCCCGCCGGGCGGGAGCGCAGTTCCCCGGCGCCCTGCGGCCCCCGAGCACCGCCGAACTGGCGGACCTCGTCAGCCGGGGCAGAGGGACGCTCCGGCTCATAACCATGGCCCCCGAACTGGAGGGCGCGCTGGAAGTCATCGCCGCCGCCCGGGCCGCTGGGATAGTCGTGTCCATCGGGCACACCGACGCCGACTACGAGACGGCGAGAGCTGCCTTTGACGCCGGCGCCCGGCACGCCACCCACCTGTTCAGCGCCATGGCACCGATCCACCACCGCCGGCCTGGGCCAGTAGCGGCCGCCCTGGCGGACGACCGCGTCTTCCTGGAGATCATCGCCGACGGCGTGCACATCCATCCTGCCCTCATCTCCCTGGTGGCCGCGCTGGCGCCCGAACGCCTGGTGCTCATGACCGACGCCATCGGGGCCACGGGCACGCCTCCCGGCCGGCACCGCCTCGGCCGGCAGGAAGTTCTCGTCAGCGAGAGCCGGGCGGTGCTGGCAGACCACCAAGAGACCCTGGCCGGAAGCGTCCTCACCATGGACCGGGCGGTGAAGATAGCGGTAGGTACGTCGGGGGTGCCCCTGCTCACCGCCCTCCGAGCCGCTTCCCTGCACCCGGCCATGGTCCTGGGCGAGCGCCGCAAAGGCCGCCTCGAGCGGGGAGCCGATGCCGACATCGTGGTGCTGGACGAGGACATGGCAGTGGTGGCCACGGTCGTCGGGGGCCGGGTGGCCCACGACCCCAGGGGAGCCCTGGCCCCGCTGAGCTCCGCCGCCGGCGACGGTCAGGCGGCCGGCGACGGTCCTACGG
>JBOGGK010000531.1:0-4754 GCA_050744045.1 Acidimicrobiales bacterium
GTACCCGCCCCTGCCAAGGAGTGCTCACAGGTGGCTACGACTCCCGAGGGTGAAAAGCCAGGAGGTGAAGCCTCCCCCTCCCCGGCTATGGTGACGGTCGCTGGCGCCGGGAGGGTAGCCGAACCGAAGGCGGAACCTCAGCCCGCCAGGCGGGGCCGGCGGCAGAAAACGACAGGGACGCTGCGCAAGGGCGAGAACCTCTTCGGCTGGATTTTCGTCTCGCCCTCGGTCGCGATATTGCTGCTGTTCCTCTTGGCCCCGATCGTACTCGCGCTTTACATCAGCTTCACCAACTGGTCGGGCCTCACCAACCCCCTGAGCAGCAGCGTGAAGTGGACCGGCCTGGCCAACTACAAGACGCTGCTCACCCAGCCAGGGCTGTACCAGCAGGACTTCGGCACCTCCATCCGCAACAACTTGTACTTCGTCGCGTTCACTGTCCCGTTGCAGACGGCGCTCGCCTTGGCCTTGGCGGTGGTGGTCAACAACAAGTTGCTCCGGGCCAAAGGCCTTTTCCGGACCATCGCCTACTTCCCGTCAGTCACGAGCTCGATCGCGATCACGGTCATCTTCATATTCCTGTTCCAAGGGTCCGGCGTCATCAACACCATCCTCGGCTTCTTCGGCATCCAGGGGCCAAACTGGCTGTACGACACCCGGGGCGTGTTCACCCTGGTATACAACGCTTTCGGGGTGAACAACCCCCCGGCACTGGTCAACCACCAGTTCCTCGGCCTGCCCATCTGGGGCTGGGTGGCGGGGCCGTCGCTCGGGATGTGCGTAGTGATCATCATGTTGGTATGGACGACATCGGGCACGTTCATGCTGTTTTTCCTCGCTGCTTTGCAACAGATATCGGAGGACCTCGACGAGGCGAGCGAGATCGACGGCGCCACGCCGTGGCAGCACTTCCGCCGGGTGACGTTGCCCCTGCTGCGGCCGTCGCTGGTGCTGGTCCTGCTGCTCGGCTTCATATCCACCTGGCAGATCTTCGACCAGATATTCCTGATCGGGCCGCTCAATCCCGCCACCGTTACGCCCGCTTATTTTTCCTACGAGATCAGCTTCCGCGACAGTGACTTCGGGGCCGGTGCCGCGGTGGCGTTCTTACTGTTCTGCCTGATCGTCTTTTTGACCCTCATCCAGCGCAAGTTCATAAAGGAGGACCTGACCAAGTGAGGATGGGCACGAAGCGGCCCCCCTGGAAGCTGGTCCTGCGTTACACCGTCCTGGCGGTCGTCGCCGCGATCTATATATTCCCGTTCGTGATCGAACTGGCCAACTCGTTCAAAACTGACCCGGCGGCGACGGCGCAACCGCTCAACCCCATTCCCCACCCGGTGGACTTGTCCGCCTGGAAGGAGATCTTCGGGATCGGGGCGGCTGCGTCGGTGACGGACTTCCCGCGCTGGTTGTTCAACAGCAGCTTCCTGGCGGTGACGATCACGGTGGGGAGGGTTTTTCTCGACAGCCTGGCCGGCTATGCCCTGGCCCGGCTCGACTTCCGGGGCCGCAAGTTGATCTTCGCGTTTATAGTCGCCACATTGGCGGTGCCTGGCGTGGTGCTGCTCATACCCCGGTTCCTCATGCTCAAAGAGCTGGGCTTGTTCAATTCGTACCAAGGGATGATCCTGCCCATGCTCGTCGACGCCACCGGGATCTTCTTGATGCGCCAGTTTTTCCTGCAGACGCCGGTTTCGCTGGAGGAAGCGGGGCGGGTGGACGGCGCCAACACCTGGCAGGTCTATTGGAAGATCATGCTCCTCGTAGTCCGTCCCGGCATCATAACGCTCACGATCCTTTCGTTCGAGGGCTCTTGGAACGAGTTCCAGTTCTACTTGATCTCGGCAGTCTCGCCCCAGTACTACACGCTCACCACCGGCCTAGCCAACATTGTCGGCGGAGGCCTGTCGGCCGGCAACCAGTTCCCGCTCAAGCTGGGTGCGGCCACTCTCACCATCCTGCCCATCGCGGTGCTGTTTTTCCTGCTCCAGAAGCACCTGAGACCGGGGGCCGTGGCGGGCGCCGTCAAAGGCTAGCCCCGGCCGGGCTTCGACCACGAGCATGGCCGCGACGACCAGGGCGCCCCCGGCGAGGACGGCCCACCCGAGCGCCTCGCCCGCCGCCCAGGCGACGAGGGCGGCGAAGACCGGCTCCATGCTGAGGACCACGGCCGCCCCCGAGGTGGACAGGTAGGACTGGGACCAGCTCTGCACGACGAAGGCGATGGCGGTGGCGACCACGGCCGTGCCCACTACGGCGCCCCAGATGCCGAACCCGGCGGGCAGGTGGGGGCCATCGGGGAGGCTGGCCAAGAGCGAGCAGGCGGCCACCGTGAGCAGCTGGACGGTGGCCAAGCCATAGGCTTCGCCGGGGGAAGACCACCTCCCCAGCCCTATGATCTGGAAGGCGAACATGGCCGCCGCCGCCACGGTGAGCAGTTCGCCCGTGCCGAACGAGAGGCTCTGGAGCGAGATCGTGGCCAGTCCGGCGGTGGCGAGCAGGGTCGCTGCCCAGGCCCGCCGCCCGGGCCGGTGGCGCAGGGCCGCCCAGGCGAGCAGCGGGGTGAAAACGACCTGGAGGCCGGTGAGGAAGCCGGAAAGGGCAGCCGAGGTGTAGCGCAGGCCCACCGTCTGGAGCACGTAGCCGGCGGCGAGGGCGAGGCCGAGCAACGCCCCCCGGGCCCAGCCCTGGCGGCCGAGGCGGGCCATGGCGCGGGGCCGTAGCAAGGCTAGGAGGCCGCCGGCGATGAGGAACCGCCAGGCGAGGAAGTTGATCACGCCCGTGTGGGCGATGGTGTCCTTCACGACCACGAACGTGGCACCCCACGCCGCGGTGGCGGCGAGGAGGAGGACGACCGCCACCAGCCGGGGGCGGCGCCGCGGTTGGTCGACCATCTCGAAGAGCACTCTATGGGCCGCTACCGCCGGGCCGCCGCTGGGCCCGGCCGCCGCTGGGCCGGGTTCTGCGGGGCCGACTTGCGGCCCGGCTCCCGCCATGGGGACACTTTGCCCATGGGCCCGGAGGAGTTCCGTAAGGCCGGCCACGAGCTCGTCGACTGGGTGGCGGATTTCCGCGCCCGGCTGCCCGCCCTGCCGGTGCGCTCGGCCGTGGCACCGGGGGAGGTAGCGGCCGCCCTGCCCCCTGGGCCTCCCGAGGCCCCCGAGGCGCTGGGAGCCCTCCTCGCCGACCTGGACGAGATAGTCGTCCCCGGGCTCACCCATGTCCAGCACCCAGGCAACTTTGCCTGGTTCCCGGCCAACTCCTGCCTGGCGTCGGTGCTCGGGGACATAGCCGCCGCCGGCCTGGGGGCGCTCGGGCTCAGCTGGCAGTCGGCACCGGCGCTCACCGAGCTCGAACAGGTCGTCTGCGACTGGGCCCGCCAGCTGTGCGGGCTTTCCGCCGGCTGGCAGGGCACGATCGGCGACGGCGCCTCGACAGCGTCCCTGGTCGTCCTCCTCGCCGCCCGCGAGCAGGCGTCGGGGTCCTCCCAGCGCAGGGGAGGCCTGCAGGCCGAGCGCCAGCCCCTCACCGTCTACTGCTCTGCCGAGGCTCATTCGTCGGTCACCAAGGCCGCCCTGCTGGCCGGCTACGGTGCCGCCAACCTGCGCCTCGTGCCGGTGCGCCGCCCGGGCCGGGAGATGGACACCGACGCCCTGGAGGCGATGCTTTCCCACGACGTCGCCTCCGGCCGCCGCCCGGCCGCGGTCGTGGCCACGGCGGGGACCACGGCCACGACCGCCTTCGACCCCCTCGCCGAGATCGGCCGCCTGGCCGAGACCTACGGGGCGTGGGTGCACGTGGATGCCGCCATGGCCGGCGCGGCCATGCTGCTGCCCGAGTGCCGGCCCCTCTTCGAAGGCGTCGAGGGGGCGACATCGCTGTGCTGGAACCCTCACAAGTGGTTGGGCTCGGTGCTCGAGACCTCCCTGCTCTACGTGCGCGACCCGGCGAAGCTGGTCTCGGTGATGGCGACCGACCCGAGCTACCTGCGCTCGGCGCGCGACGGCGCGGTCACTCAGTACCGGGACTGGGGCCTGCCCCTGGGCCGGCGCTTCCGGGCCCTGCGCCTCTGGGCGTTGTTGAGGTTGGAGGGGGCGGAGGCCATCCGGGGGCGCCTGCGGCGCGACCTCGCCAACGCTCAGCGCCTGGCCGCCTTGGTCGCCGAGGCGCCCGGCTGGGCGGTCCTGGCCCCGGTGAAGCTGCAGACGGTCTGCGTCCGCCACTGCCCAGCCGGCGTGGCGGGCGAGGGACTGGACCGGCACACCCTCGCTTGGTGCGAGGCGGTCAACGCCACGGGTACCGCCTACCTGACCCCTGCGCTCCTGGACAGCGGCGGCGCCGGCGGGTCGGGCGGCGCCCGGGCGGGCGGGGGGGGCGGTCCGGGGAGAGGCTCGTGGATGGTACGGGTCTCGATCGGCGCCGAAGGCACGGAGTGGTCCCGCATCGAGCAGTTGTGGGCGCTGATGCAGGAAAAGGCCCTGGCCTGTCCCTAGCCCCTGGAGGCCTCGGCGGCCGGCTATTAGCATTTTGCTTTTGACGGGGGAGGTGGTCGTCGTGGACAGGCACTGGTACCTGGAGGTGAACAAGTTTGCCCGCAGCACCACCTGGGCCCACTCGTTCATGGGGGCCTACTTCGACCGGGTGGCCCTCCCGGTGGGGGCGGGCCTGCTGGTCCTCGCCGCGCTGGTCTTGCTGGCGTGGTGGAGCGCCCGCCGGCAGCCCGAGCGCGTCGTCGCCGTGGTGTGGTCGGG
>JBOGGK010000532.1:0-11239 GCA_050744045.1 Acidimicrobiales bacterium
CTGCTGGACCTTCCCTCATTGTTGCCTAAATGTTGCCCTAAGACTATCATGAGGTGGTGACCACTAAGGAAAACTGCTGCTCGAAGAGTGCGCCCCCTGGGATTTGAACCCAGAACCTGCGGATTAAGAGTCCGTTGCTCTGCCGTTGAGCTAGAGGCGCAGGCTTGCGATAGTACCCACCCGCCGGCCGCTCCGGTACGCCACCTGCGCAGCCAGAGGAGGGACGGCCGACCAGCGGTTCATATCCGGAGGCCCATAGCCGGCAGGACCCCATAGGCTCGGTAGCGATCGTCGGAAAGGAGGCGCCTTGGTTAGACCACCGGCTGGACTGGGTAGGGGTGACCGAGGGGACTCGAACCCCCGACCTCCAGCGCCACAACCTGGCGCTCTAACCAACTGAGCTACGGCCACCATGGACTTCCCAGTTTGTCACAGCCGTCAGCGAGCCCGTGAGAAACTAAGCAACGCCCCCGCCCCGGCCGATGGGTAATCATGGCTCGGAGGGATGTCATGGCAGTTGAAACGAACAGGGAACAGGACTGGGATCTCGTCCGCCTGTACCTCGACAGTATAGGACAGTACCCGTTGCTGACCAGACACGACGAGGTGCGCCTTTCCCGGCTGATCGAAAAGGGCCGCCTGGCCAAGGAGGAGCTGGGACGGGCCGGGTTGCACCCGGCGAAGCGCCGCCGGCTTCTATGTGCTGTCCGCCAGGGGGATCTTGCGACAGAGCAGTTCGTCAACTCCAACCTGCGCTTAGTGGTGTCGATAGCCAAGAAGTACCAGTCCTCCGAACTGCCCTTGCTCGACCTGGTGCAGGAAGGCAACCTCGGCTTGATCCACGCGGTGGGGAAGTTCGACTGGCGCAAGGGTTTCAAGTTCTCTACCTATGCCACGTGGTGGATTAGGCAGGCCATCGGCCGGGGAATCGACAACACCGGTCGGACGATCCGGTTGCCCGTCCACGCGAGCGACCAGGTCCGCCGGTTGCTGCGGGTCAAACACCAGTTCGAGAGCAAAACTGGCCAGACGCCCTCTCTGGCCCAGTTAGCGGGCGCGCTTGGCATAACTGAGGCCCAAGCCGTCGACTTGATCCAGCACGGCAACGAGCCCGTGAGCCTCGATTCGCGCGTAGGCCCCGACGGGGAGACCGAACTGGGCGACATGGTGGCCGACGTGAGCTCTCCGTCGCCTTTCGACGAGGTCACCGGAGCCATGCTGGCCGGCGAGGTGCAGAAGCTGCTCTCGATCCTGGACGAGCGAGAGCGGGAGATCCTCTTCCTTCGCTACGGCTTCGACCACGGTGACCCGCGTACCCTGGAAGAGGTCGGAGCCGCCCTTCAGTTGACCCGGGAGAGGATCCGCCAGATCGAGCGGGCCGCCCTTTCCAAGCTTCGCCACCCTTCGACCAAGAGCGACACCAGGGACCTGCTGGCCAGCTGAGCTCGGGGGCCTTCACCGGGGCGGTAGGGCCATCGAGACCGGACACGCCGCCGCCTCCGCTACCGTCGAAGTAGGCCCCCGTAGCTCAGCGGATAGAGCGGCCGCCTTCTAAGCGGCGGGTCGCAGGTTCGAGACCTGCCGGGGGCGCCCGAACGACCTGCTCAGAGAGCAGAAACGGGATCTATCTGACCACCCTAGGCCCTTTGACCACAGTTCTGACCACATTTCCCGAGACGAGAACGGACGCGATCGTTTGCCCAATCCCCGTCGCCTCCGCCTGCCCGCCGCCAAGTCAGCGCTAGTTCCCCCGAGCTGTGCTCTTGCGACTGAAAAGGGCCTTCTCGATCCGATCCGCCGCGACCAACTTCCGGTCCGCAAGAACATGGCTATAGCGCGCTGTGTGCGACACCTGGGAGTGGCCGAGAACGGCGCCCGCCGTCCGAAGGTCGAGCTCGTTCTCAAGCATCATCGTGGCGGCTGAGTGCCTCAGGTCGTGCAGCCTTCGGGTTGGGACTCCTGCATTTACGCAGAGCGATTTGAACGCTCGGGCATCAGCACGGGGGTCGAGCGCGCCGCCCGTCTCGTTCGCGAAAACCCACCCCCCTCGAGGCCCGACCGTCCACACCTCGGAACTCAAGCGCTCGGCGGCTTGCGCTCGCCGATGAGCTTTCAGCTCCATGACCACGCTTGGGGGCAAGACCAAGACACGCCGACCAGCCTCCGACTTGGGCTCGCTTACGTCGAGGCCTCCACCCCAGCGGTTAGGGCAGTCCGCGCCACGCTTGCTCGCTTGTCCAGTACCCGACCGACCGATGTAGGTGCATGTCGAGGGGTCGTCACAGCCATGGCGCCAGCTCAACCGTTGCAGCTGCCGAGCGACGCGTACAGTACCGACCTGCAAGTCGATGTCATCCCAGCAAAGGCCGAGGACCTCCCCTTGGCGCATCCCAAGGGCTAAGGCAATGGTCCAACGCGTGCCGTTGCGCTGCCCAACCGCCGCCTCCAACAGTGCGCACATCTCTTCGACCGTGTACGGGTCGATCGCGACCGGGCGTGGCCGCGGCCTGTCCGCCAGTTTTATCGGGTTCCTCACCAACAACCCTCGGGCTGTCGCGTCGTTGAGACAAGCCATCAGGGTCCTACGGCAGTGCGCCACGGAGAGGTCCATGGCAACCATGACGGCCCACAAGCGCTCGACGTGCTCTGGCGCCAGCTTGGCCAAAGAGACCGACCCGATCACCTCGTCGATGTGGCGTTGGTCGTCGCGGTAACCCTTGATGGTCCGTGGTCTCACCGTGCCCAACGTTTCACGCCGGGCGACCCAGCGGTTGAGCCAGGTGGCGAGGGTCACCCGGGAGGTGACTGCCACGGTGCCGGCATCCCGCTGCCGTTCGAGCTCGCGGACCTTGCGCGTCACCTCCGCTCGAGTCGCTCCCCGCACGTCTCGTCGCACCGGCTTGCCATCAGGCCCGGTCCCCATCGAGACCTTGCCTCTCCAGCGGCCGTCCCGCGACTGGTAGATACTCGACCGTCCATTCGCTGCTCTGGTAGCCATAGCCGATTGTCTACTCCGAGCTACTGACACTCAAGAAGTCGTCGATGGCGGCCACCGGTACCAGCCGGCGTCCGCCGACTTTCACCGAGCGGAGCGCGCCGCGTTCGAGCAACTCGTACAGCGAGCTACGGGACAAGCCGAGCAGTCGGGCGGCGACCTCGACCGACACCGCCCTAGGCTGCGGCGCCGGCCGTTCGACAAGCTCTGTGACGGCCTTCGCCAGCTGCTTGACTTCCTCGGCCAACTCTAAGGCGGCAGCCTCGGCCGCCGTGCAACGCCGCCGGACGAGCGCCAAGTCGAAGTCGGTTGGCACCGCCGGCAAGCTGCCGGCTTGACGGTCGCGGGCCAGGCGAACGCGAATTCGGACGTGGTCACGCTCAGCAAGGCCTGGACCGACGTCCCGACCGGCTCTTGGGGTCCTCGTCGTGGCCAAACCATCGCTTTCCCGAACAGCCTCCCGATCCTCGGGCACCTTCCAGTCCTCCTATGCCTCCGCCCGTTGGGGCTCTTCACCCTTAGGGACCGAGGTGGCGATCTTTTTGAAGGCGCTTCCCCTCGTGTGCATGGACCCCCGGGTGATCCGCGGGGAGACGAGCGCACCCACCAAGAGGTCCGGTCCCACGGGCAGCAACACCTCGAAACCTTCCTCGACCGCGTCAAGCCGACCCGTCCCCCTCTATCGCTCACAAGACGGGTTCCCTCAGCGGGCACCTTCTCCGCCGATACCGGCACCTCGTGGGAGGAGACCAAAACTGAGCGCGCTTCGTCGACACGGAGAGCCAGGCCCGTAGCGAACTGGACGGCCACGACGTGACGGTCGCGGCGGTTAGGTGGGAGCCGCTACGTCGGACACGAAGGCGGTAGCTACAGCCCGGTCCCACGCATGCGTAAGGGCCAGAGGTGGCGGCCTTGCCTTGTTGAGTTCAGCTGACTTCGGGCTTCTCGCCGCGCGGCACCAGAACCGATACTGGCTCCGCGTGGGGACCCCAAATACCGCGATTGCCGCACAACTGCGCAGAGCGCCATGTCTGACTTGCCTGGGATCGAGAGTCGCCGGGGCGAAAGAACGGGCCGACATATCGGAGCATGGGTGCAGGCTCGTCTGCCCAGGCTCCGTGAGAGGCACCGATGGCTCTGGAGCCTTGTCCTCTGCCAACTTGGGAAGCTCGTTCAGCGCTCCAAGCCCCTTGCGCCACACCTGGCGTGACCTCTCGTCGATGACAGGCAGGCAGACGGCGAACACGAGGAGGGACGGTACCCGGTCCGTGCCTGCCAAGAGCCAGCGTGCGGGCCAGGGCAGGTCGTAGAACCAGGCAGCGTGGTGACCCATCCTGGCTCGCCGGGAACGTAGGTAGACCAAGGCATGCGCGGGCCGCGCGGTGGTGGGCCAACAGGTGAGGAGCGTCAACAGTTCGACCGTCATCCCGACCAACGCCGCGCGCGCCGCGCTGGTCAGCTCGATGCCCACGACGCTTTGTGCAACATCGGCGAGGTGTTCGGCGGTGACCCACCAGTCGCCGCACGCGCCGGCACCTTCGAGCGGTTGAGCTGCGCGCCTTTGCTGGGCCTCGGGCGCTTCAAGCGTCTTGCCTAGGACGGCACCGGACCCTCGGGCCGACCTCGTCCCACAACATTCGATCATGGCCGGAACCATAGCGGCCCAACTTCGCGCGTTGTTCACCTTGGTGACCTTCCTGACCTGCGGGTTTGCAAATCCCATGCCGAGGGCAACGGCCACGCGTCACAAAGTCAGCTGATCGTGCCCACCCTGGGTCACAGCCCCGCCATTGACGTTGCCCACACCGCGGAGCTTCGTTGAGCGGGATGCCGGGTTGTGAACCACAACCAGACAGCACGAGCGCAGCCCGAGCCATGCTGCCACCCAGGTTCGGGAATCCCACAGGCATCTTCTCCCCTCTCACAACTTTCTGATGGACCTCTTGCACCTGGTGGTGCCCCTGAGCAGGGCGGGGCTGCGCCAGGCGGGCTCTGTTCAAAAAATCGCCACCTCGGCCCCTACCAGTAGGAGGCCCGACGGGCGGGCCGGTGAGAGCGCCGAGGTGGCAAGAGAGCAGTGCTCACGATGGGGAAGCCCCTGAAGGTGGGCGGGACAGCGTGGCAGTACCTGGTCGACAACGTAGCGGGTGGCCTCGGCGAGGGCGCCAAGGCGCCGAGCTACTACGCGGGCCACGGGACACCACCAGGCAAGTTCCTCGGCAAGGGCCTCGTTGGCCTCGGCGGGGAGCCCGGAGCGGTCAAGGCCGGCGACGCCGTCTCCCCCGAGATGCTCTACCGGATGCTGGTGCTGCTCGCAGACCCACTGACCGGCGAACCCCTCGGAAGGCCTCCTGCCATCGGGCTTAAGGCGCCAGTGGCCGGCTACGACCTCACCTTCACCGTGCCCAAGAGCCTCTCGCTCATGTGGGCTATGGGCGACGAGGCGACCAGGGCCGGTATCGAAGGAGTGCTTGAGCGCTCGGTGGCCGAAGTGCTCGGCTGGGCCGAAGACCGCCAAGTCTTCTGCACCCGCACCGGCGCCCAGGGCGCACGCCAAGAGCCCGTCGTCGGCGTGGTCGCGAGCACGTGGCTGCACTACGAGTCGAGGGACGGTGACCCGCACATCCATATCCATGCCGTCGCTTTCAACAAAGCCCAGACTGCTTCCGACGGCAGCTGGCGCGCCCTCGACGGGAGGGAGGTCCACCAGTGGCTGGTCGCCATGTCGGAGCGCCACACCGGCATTGTCGAAGACCTCATGGCGGAGCGCTTTGGGGTGGCCTGGTATGAGACCAAGGCCATGGCAGGACGGGTGGCGAAGCGGGAGATCGACGGTGTTGCCCCCGACATAGTGGCCGCCTTCTCACGGCGGACGATGGCCATAGAAGAGGCCCTCGCCGAAAAGGCCCGGGTTGCCGAGGCTGAGCGAGGGAGGGAGCTCACCAAGCGCCAGCTAGGCGTCCTCCACGGCCACGCCTGGCGTGAGACCCGCCAGAAGAAGGCCTACCGGCCGTTAGCCGAGATGACCGCCGAGTGGGCGGAGCGGGCCCGGCCCTGGGTGGGGGACGGACCGTCCGGCTGGTCCGCCGGCCTCGCCGGGCGCAGCAACCTCCGGGCCCTCCAAGCTGACGACATCGCCGAGGCGATGCTGTCCGACGTTGCCCGCGCCGCCCTCGCCGCTCGCGCTGAGGGACAGTCCGTCTTCACCGAAGCCAATCTCGCCGCAGACGTCGAGCGTGAGCTGCACGGCGTGGTCTTCGCCCCCGGCGAACGCGCCAAGGCCGCCGGTCGGGCGGCCGAGCTCGCCGTCTCGATGGCTGTGAAGGTCACCCCGCCGGAGCTCGCCCACGTCCCAGAGCGCTTCAGGGCCCCAGACCGCACGAGCCAGTTCGCCCCGGCGAGCTCCTGGAAGTTCACGACTACAGAGGTCCTCGAAGCCGAAGCGAGGCTGCTCGACGCCGGCCGTGACACCTCCGGGCCGAAAGTGAGCCGCGCTGCCGTCACCGCTGCCTGCGAGCAACCGTTGCCTGGGAACACTTACACGCTCGGTGCTGACCAGGCCCTCGCCGTCGAGCAAGTCGCCACTTCCGGACGCGTCGCCGACTTGGTCGTGGGCGCGGCCGGCACGGGGAAATCGGTGGCCCTCGGTGCGCTCCGGTCCGCCTGGGAGGCCGAGTACGGCCCTGGCAGCGTGAAGGGCTTGGCGCCCTCCGCCTCAGCCGCCGCCACCCTCGCCGAAGAGCTCGGCATTGCCACTGAGAACACCGCCAAGTGGCTCTTCGAGGCCGGCAAGGAGCCCGAGCGGATGGCCGAAGCTACCCGGCTCCGGGCGCTCGCCGGGGAGCTGGCGAGCCGTGCTTCACTCGTTGTAACGGAGCGCGCGGCAGGACTTGAAGCCGAGGTCGAGCGCTGGGGGCTGCACGCCGGGGACCTGCTCGTCGTCGACGAAGCAGGGCTCGCGTCCACCCTCGACCTCGACCGCCTGGCGGCCCAAGCCGGTGAGGCCGGGGCGAAGTTGTTGCTCGTCGGTGACTGGGCCCAACAGGGCGCGGTCGGCCCGGGCGGCGCCTTTTCCATGCTCGTGGATGACCGGGGCGACCCGCCCGAGCTGGTCGAGGCGCGCAGGTTCCGAGAAGCCTGGGAGCGAGCGGCGAGCACCGGGCTGCGGCGGGGTTTGCCGGCCGCCATCGACGAGTACCTCCGCCACGGCCGGGCCCTTGCTGGCAACAGGGACGAGGTGCTGGTCGGCTGCTACGAGGGCTGGAGGGCCGACGCGGAGGCCGGCAAAACCTCGATCATGATCGCCCAGGACAACGAGACGGTGGGTGAGCTGAACCGCCTCGCGCGGGCTGGGCGGGTGGCCGCGGGCGAGGTTGCAGGGGACGGCGTGGTGCTCGCGGACGGCTCGGTCGCCGGCGCTGGCGACGTGGTCGCGGCGAGGAAGAACGACAGGAAGCTCCGATTGCCAGACGGTGGCTGGGTGCGCAACCGAGACCGCTTCGTCATCACGGCCACCAACGAAGACGGCTCCATGGCCGTGCGGCCGCTCGACGGTGAAGGCAAAGTCGTGCTGCCCGCTCCCTATGTAGCCGAGCACGTCGAGCTCGGCTACGCGACGACTACGTTCTCTTCACAGGGCAAGACAGTTACGATAGGTCACGCGGTCGTCGGCGCCAGCATGGCGCGCGAAGCGCTTTATGTGGCAGCCACGCGCGGGCGCGAGTCCAATAAGTTGTACGTGGACGTTGAGCCCGAGCTCCCCGGCGCTGAGGCTTCCCACGGGGACCCCGAGCGTCTTTCGGCGCGCCAGGTGCTCATCTCGGTAGCCCACCGCCGCGGCGCCGAGGCCTCTGCCCACCAGACGCTTGCAGCCGAGTGGGCGAGCGCCGAGAGCCTCGGCCAGCTCGTCGCCGAGCATGAAAGCCTGGTGGCCGTTGCGAACTCCGAGCGCTGGGAGGAAGAACTGGGCCGCGCTGGGATCAGTGCGCCAGTCATTGACGCAGCGCGCCGTTCGCCCGAATGGGACGGCCTCGTGAGGACGCTCGCCAGCGCCGAGGAACTGGGCCTACCCGTGACCGTTGCTCTCTCGCGACTTGTGGCGCTGGTAACCGAAGAGGATGACCCGGCCGCGTTCCTCCACACGACGATTTCGCGTTGGGGGGAGCTCATGAACGCCCCGAGGCCACGGCCGCGCGAGATGGTCGCCGGGCTCGTCCCGAGAGCAAGGGCAATAGAAGACGAGGACCTTTTCGTCGCAATCCGTGAGCGCGAGGAGCTCATCACCCGGCGCGCCCGAGAGCTCGCCGAGGAAGCCGTGCAAAGCGGGAAGAGCTGGGCCAGGCCCTTCGGCCCGCCGCCCGAGAACCCCGTAGTTGCTGAAGCCTGGTGGGAACGCTTGGGAGTGATCGCCGCCTACCGGGAGCGTTGGCGCGTCGTTGGCCCGCGCATCCTCGGTGACGACGAAGGCCCGGGCTCGCTACAGCAAGCCGCCCACAAGGCTTGGGCTAGACGAGCCGGCCAAGAAGCAGCTGTCCTTGCGGGGGTAATCGCTCCGCAAGCGGCGGCGCCATCGCCCTGGAGCATCCCGGCCGTGCAGGCCGAGCCGGAAATCGAGCTGTGACGCAGAGGGGCCTGTCGGCGCCGCACTCACGGGCTGGAGTGGCGAGCCCTCTGGAGCGTCGTTCGTACGGGCGCGGTCCCGCACTGCAGAGCGGAGCTTCCGCTAAATCGATGCCGGTTATGACCAGGCCTCTGGCGTAGTGGCCGGGGGGACCTAAGCATCATGGGCGTGGCGGGATCTCTACCTTTGGAGCAATGCTTCATTTACGTGGCCAGGTTTCCCCTTGGCGGAGAGCCGTGATTGGGGCCAGACTTGTCATCCGGGCCGGTCGCCCCGGCCGGGCCTCTTGGCTCGGCACTCCGCCTGACAGAGTCTCAACGCTACGGCACGCCAGAACACCCTGTTATGCTCGGTGAGAAAACCGTTGGTCCTCAAGGCTAATCGGCCCAGATCGCCGGCTATGGCGCGGCGATATGGCCTGGGGCAGGCCATCAACGCCCTCATTATGGGCGGCCGAACCGCTCCGCATGCTCGGGTTCATCACCGTGCGCGACGACCGTGTGACGCACTTTCGCGACTGCTGGTCTCCTGGGTACGTGTTCCAAACCCGCGGCCAAGGCGGCGACTCATCGGAAAATGACCTGAAGTAGCACGACGAACTTCGGGCGCGCGGGACCGGGGTGCGGGGCAGGCTCAGGCGGCGGAGGCGACTGGTGTGAGGGTCACCTGGTGGCCGAGCGCTTGGAGCTGGTGGACCAGGTTGGTGGTGCGGCGGCCCTTGTTGACGCGAGTGCCGTAGAAATCGGCCCCGAGGTCTTTGTAACTGGCCGTCGGTCCGAGAGGAGTTTGAAGATGATGACGAGGATGGAACGGGCGATCGCGGAGCGGGCTGTGGCTTTAGGCATGCGCTTGACCAGCCGGCGGTAGCGCTCGCCCAAGAAGGTACCGGTCTTGGCCGCCCCGGTGGCCATTTGGCCGAGCGCCGCCTTCAGGTACGGGTTGCCCTTGCCAGTGGCGCCCTTGCCGGTCTTGCGGCCCGACTGCACGGTGCGGGGCGACACCTTGGCCCACGACCAGAGCCGGCCGGGGGTGCCGAACACCTTCATATCCAAGCCGACCTCGGCGATCACGGCCCGGGCACGAAGGAGCCCCGTAACATTTGGGCCAGGACGTACGCCAAGGGGAGCACCGTATGAGCGGACTGGTCGGGCGAGCTGGCGAACTAGCCGCGCTGGTGGGAGCGCTCGACGACCTCGGCGCGCAACGGGCCTCGTGGGCCCAGGTGACCGGGGAGCCCGGCATCGGCAAGACCCGCCTCCTCGGCGAGCTGTGCCGCGTCGCCGAGGCAAGAGGCGCCCTCGTGCTCGTCGGGCGGGGCGCCGAGATGGAGCGTGACATTCCCTTCGGCATAGTCATCGACGCCTTGGACGACTACCTGGGCGCCCTCGGCGAGGTGCGCGTCGCGGGCCTCTGCGGCCCCCAGTTCGGGGAGCTGTGCCAAGTGTTCCCGGCCCTCGCGGGCCCCGGCCGGCCTGGTGGGGCACGGCGTCTCGGCGACGAGCGTTACCCGACCTACAGGGCGCTCCGGGGCCTCCTCGAACGGCTCGCCGGTGCTCAACCCGTCGTCCTCGTCCTCGACGACCTGCACTGGGCCGACGTTGCCTCCAGCGAGCTCGTCGAGTTCCTCCTGCGCCGGCCCCCCGACGCGCCCGTCCTGACAGTGCTAGCCTGGCGCCCCGGCCAGGCCCCGGCGCTCGCCAGCACCGTCTGGTCCCGGGCCCGGGACGTGCCAGGTACCGCCTTGGCCCTGGGGAGCCTGTCCGAGGACGAGGTCGGGGACCTCCTCGGCGGTTCCCTCGACCGGCCGAGCCTGGAAACCTTGTACCGCGAGAGCGGCGGGAACCCCTTCTACGCCCAAGCGCTCGCGCTCAATGCCACGAGGCCAACCCCCCCGGGCGGACGAGGCGGTAAAGGACAGGAGCCCGCCGACGGCTCCGTCCCGGGGGCGGTGGCCTCCGCGGTCCGCAACGAGATCGGCCGGCTCTCCCCCGGGGCGCGGCTGCTGGCCCAGGGCGGGGCCGTGGCTGGCGAGCCCTTCGAGCCCGAGCTGGCAGCGCGTTGCGCCGGCCTGGCCCCCGGCGACGTGGTAGCCGGCTTGGACGAACTGGTGACCGCCGCGTTGGTGCACGCCGCCGAGAGCCCCCGGCACTTCGTCTTCCGCCACCCGATCGTGCGCCGCGCCGTCTACGACTCGGCCGGGCCGGGGTGGCGGGCCGCCGCTCACGGCCGGGCGGCCGAGGCGCTCGGCCGACAGGGGGCGGCCGTGACGGGTAGGGCTCACCATGTGGCCCTTTGCGCCGCGGCCGGGGACTCGGCCGCGGTCGAACTGCTGCTCACCGCGGCCGTCGAGGTAAGCGCCCGCGCCCCGACCAGCGCTGCGGCCTGGCTCGACGTAGCCATGGGGGTCGTGCCCAACCGGCCCGAGACATTGGCGGTCAGGGTGGGGATCTTCGCGGCCCGGGCGCGGGCCGCTTGCCTGCTGGGGGACCTCGAGGACGCTCGGCGCTGCTTCGTCGAGGCGTTGCAGCTGGTGGCGGCCGACGACCCCGAGCGCGCCCGGCTCACGACCGAGTGCGCACGGGCAGAGCACGGCCTCGGCCGGTTCCCAGAGGCCCGCTCCCGGC
>JBOGGK010000533.1:0-3174 GCA_050744045.1 Acidimicrobiales bacterium
GCCGACGGCGTCACGGGTCCTCACCCGCGAGCTCCTCTACACCGCGATCACACGCGCCCGGCAGCGAGTGACAGTCGTAGGAGCCGAGGCGGCAGTGCGGGCGGCCATCGACCGGCCCGTCGCCCGGGCCTCCGGCCTCGCTGACCGCTTGTGGTCGGGCGCGGTGCCGGCGGGCGCGGTGCCGGCCAGGTGACTTAGTTCGTCACCCTGGTGCCCGGGGTCAGTGTCGGCTGGTGGGCAGGGAGCGACTACCGGCGAAGTAGTAACAGGCCCGAAACAGAGCGGTCGCGGCTTGGAAACAACGCTGTCCTACGGTCGCGGGGGAACCCACGGCCGGACCGGCCGGGGACAGGGCTTACCTACGAACAGCATGGGAGGGGTCTTGCAGGATCTCCTATCGGCAGCGACGAGCGTTTGCGCTCATGGCGCCCCGAGCTGTTCGGACCTCCCCTACCTCAACTCGGGGGACAACGCCTGGCAGATGACCACCGCTACCCTCGTCGCCCTGATGAGCATCCCTGGGCTCGGCGCCCTTTTCGGCGGCTTGGTCCAGAAAAAGTGGGTCGTGAACACGATGCTGATGACGTTTGCCGGCTTCGCCGCCGTGCTCGTCGTCTGGGTCCTGTGGGGCTACGACATGGGCTTCGGCTCGGCCTGGTTCCACGGGGCCAGCTGGAAGTGGTCGGGCAACGACATAACCAACTTCTTCGCTAACATCGTGGGCCGGCCCGGCACCACCCTCAGCTCCAGCGCCCTGGAGGGCCAAGCGAGCATCCCCCAGGTTGACGGCACCATGCCGGGGCCGGGGCCCACCGGCTTCGCGCTCCCCGGCGCCAGCGTGGTCTATTTTCAGTTCGTCTTCGCCGCGATCACGCCGCTTCTGTTCCTGGGCAGCGTGCTCGGTCGCATCAAGTTCAAGGTATGGATCGTCTTCGTGCCCTTATGGACTTCGCTTGCCTACACCGTCAACGCTTTTCTCCTGTGGGGCGGCGGCTTTTGGGCCCACCAGGGCGCCGGCGACTTCTCTGGCGGCTACGTGATCCACCTCGGGGCGGGCACGACCGGCTTCGTGGCGGCAGCCATGGTCGGGCCGCGCCTGCGCCGGGACCGGGAGAGGGCTCGGCCCCACAACCTGCCCCTGATGGCTATAGGCGCCGGCATCGTGTGGTTGGGCTGGAACGGCTTCAATGGCGGCGATCCCTACTTCGCCAGTGCCGACGCCGCCGCCGCGGTCATCAACACCAACATGGCGACGGCAGCCGCGCTCCTCACCTGGATGATCTGGGACATGTTCGTCGGGCCAGCCAAGAAGCCCACGTTCCTGGGGGCAGTCAACGGGATGGTCGTCGGCCTGGTAGCGATCACGCCCTGCGCCGGCTACGTCAATGGCGCCGGTGCCCTGGCCGTGGGGGCTATCTGTTCAACCATCGTGTGGGTGGCATGGACGTACCTTTCGCGGGTCAAGTTCATGAAAAGGGTCGACGACGCCATGGGCATCGTCTACACGCACGGCATCGCCGGCCTCTTCGGGGGATTGCTCCTCGGCGTGTTCGCCGATCCTTCGGTCGTCGAGTACCAGAGCGTGGCCGGGTCAAAGGTCTCGATCGCCGGTGCGCTCTACGGGCACCCGGGCCAGCTGGCGCTCCAGTTCGGCGCCGCCTTGACCGTCATCATCTGGGACGCACTGGTCACCTTCGGGATCTTGAAAGTCATCAGCTTCTTCACCCCCCTGCGCATGCCAGATGCCCAGCTCGAGGTTGGCGACCTCGCCGTCCACGGCGAGGAGGGTTACCCGAGCGACGACGGCGCTTACCCGAGCGACGACGGCGGTTACCCGAGCGGGGAGGGCGCTTCCCGGGTGCTGCCCAGCTCCGCCGAAGACTCTCCGCCGGTACCGCTCGGCGCCGGCGCTAGCCAGAGGTAGTGACGCGGTCCCCTACGGGGACCAACTCCTCCCAGGTGTCGCCGGGCGCGAGCGTCATCTTGACGCCATCGTCCTCCACGAACGTGGCCGGGCCGGCCAGCGAAGGCCGTTCCCACTTGCCGCCCAGTTCGGCGCCGTTGCGAAAGACCCAGGCAGTGCCGCTCCCGGTGAGGGTGAGCTCGTTCTCATGGACCCCGTTTACGTCTTCGACATAGGGGGTCGGGTACTCGTGGACGTACATGACCACCACGTTGGCGGCCGAGATCTGCACGTTGTCGCCCTGCATGGCCAGGCCCGTGTCCGAATAGGACCGGAGCCAGCGCCTGGTCGTGCTGTCCCAGGTCCAAGTCGTGATGTCGAGGGGGTAGTCGATGTGGACGGCGCTCACCCCCTTTGCCCCCGCCGGCAGCCGCCGGGAGTAGTCGAAAATAGGCAGCGGCGGGGTCTCGGCAAACTTTGCCGCGGCTGCCGCCTTGTACAGGGCGGAGGTCGAGGTTTCCAGGTTGTGGGGGGCAAAACGCGTCGGGTCTCGCCCGTACGCGCTCTCGCTGTAAGGCTCGTTGACACCGACGTCCTCCAGCAGGGAGCCCGGCGCCCTCACCTGGTCCACGACCGGTTGGATGGCGCCGGCGTAGGCGTAGAGGACCTTGCCCAGCGGCTCCAGGATCTGCACGTCGACGAGACGGCCCGAGCGTACTGGCTCGATCCGTGCCGCGTCCTGGCATTGGTAGACGGCGACGAACCGGGTGATACCACCCTCGACGGGCTCCTCGAAGACGATGTCGGCCTTGTCGAGGCCCCACTGGGGGCGGGCCTGGGGGAGGTTCTCCACCTTGACGGCGAGCGCTGCCCGGTGCGGCACGGCGGCGCCCCCCGTTGGCGGGGCGCCCGTCAGTGGGCACACCGGTACGTCCTTGGCCTTGTGAGGGGGCCGGGTGGTAGTGGTGGCGTCCGTGGTCGTCGTGGGCGAGGCCTTAGCCACCCCGCTGGCATCGGGCTTGGGTTGGCCACACCCGCCCAGCAACCCCGAGAGCAACGCAAAGGTCGCCGACGCAGCAAGGGCAGCACCCACCCGGCGCCCGCCGTAAAACACCTTCATCCGGATCGACCCTAGTTGCCGCCACCGCCGCGAACAGGCATCCTCGGTGCAGGGCCCGAGGCGGCAACCCGGGCCGGGGGTGGCCTCTGCGCCGGTGGGGCATGGCCCGTCGCCGTGCCGGCGCCCCCCGCCCGCTGACGCCCGCCTGGTT
>JBOGGK010000534.1:0-3695 GCA_050744045.1 Acidimicrobiales bacterium
TCGGGGAAAAGGGCTTGGTACGCGTCAAGTGGGGCCGGGCGGCGTCCTTCGCGGGGTTGGCGTCCAAGAGCCCTCGCTTGCGGGCCAGCTCCAGCGTGCGCGTGAGCACCGTGGCGCAGCGCCGGACCCAGGGCGCGCCGGCTCCGGCGGCGCGCATGGCCGCGTACAGCCCTTCGATGTCCTGCCAGGTCAACCGGGACAGCCGGATGTCCCCGAACGCCCTCCCATCGGGCAACTCGGTGGACGACATGGTGTTGGCGGCAGAGCGCACCGTGACCTTGGTGCGGGGCGCCAGCTCGACCAGGCCGATCTCGACTGCTTGCTGGTAGAGCTGGAAGGCTGCCCTTACGGACCGGGCGTTCGTCCCCCCGGTCGGCAGGCGCTTTTCGTGATCGGCGACCTTCAGCCGGGCCAGCGCCACCTCGGCGTCCTCTCGGGTGCCGTGGACGTAGCGGGAGGCACGCCGGCGCCGTCCCGTCACTGCGTCTCTTGAGATCTCGACATCCACGCGCCAGACGCCCTCGCGCACCCAGAAGACGCCGCCGCTGCCTCGGTGCCGAGGGCGACGCTTCCCGGCTGGAGCGGCGGGCACGACAGAGCGCGCTTTCGTGTCGGTCACGACCGACCACCTCCCAGGCGTGCGACGAGCGCTCGACGCCACGACCACAACCCGTCCCTTCGCTGCCGCCTCGGGCCAGTACGCCTATCCCGAACGCTTCGACTCCTTGTCTCCACCGCCGATGAGGTCATGCCTCATGGTAGAGCGCTGCGGGGCAGATGGTATAGCTACTTGGTAGAGTAGCACGCTCTCACGGTCACCTTTAACCTCTAAACACTGCCCGTGACCTGCTACTTTTTAGAGCGGACGACGGGATTCGAACCCGCGACCCTCACCTTGGCAAGGTGATGCTCTACCAGCTGAGCCACGTCCGCGTGTGCGACCAGGTTAGCCCCTTGGCACCCTCCTGCAACCGTTGATCCCGCCACCACGGCTGGGTGGGGCGGTTGAACACCCACCCCTTCCGGCGCGGGTAGTTGCCTCGAGTAAGCGAACGGCGGTCGAACACCGAGGCCCCTCTTTTCGGTGCAAGGGCAGCTATGCGTCGCGCAAGCGAACAATTGCGCCACATTCTCGCACCCACTTCGCCTTTCTGCACCCAAAAGCAGCTCTGGGGAGAGCCAAGGGGGGCGGCGCGCCGGGCGCCCCCGCGTACGGCGTGCTTTTCTGTACCGGCTTGCAGCTTGGTGCTGGTTGTATCTCGCCCCACATGGGCCGAGTGCGAGGTCAGTGCGGCGCCGGGTTCAGGAGACCCACTTCCACCAGGCATTCGAACGGCTCACCTCGGACCCCGGGCTCGACCAGTTGCGCCACCTCGGAGCCCGAGGGGCAGGAGGCTCCCTTTTTGGGCAACCGGGAGGCTCCCTTTTTGGGCAACCGGACGGTCTTTTTGGGCAACCGGACGGCGACGACCTTCACTGCCGCGCTGCTCCCCGAACAGCTAACAGGGGTGACGGAGTAGGTAGGGTTGGCCGTGGTACCGCCGCTGCGGCCTAAGCACTTCCCCTTCAGCGCCTCGGCCGCGGCGATGTCCTGCTGGGTGGCGTGCGACGGCGGTCGGGTCGCCTGGTACACGGCAAAGGCGACGATGAGCACGGCCATAAAAATAGGCACTAGCCGGTAGGGCGACCTCATGGACGGCCGGCGGGTCATCGCGTCCGACGGGAGGGGGCGTCCCACCCCTCGGGCCTGCGGTGCCCCCGCTGTGCCGGCCCCCGCCGTGCCAGCCCCCGCTGTGCCGGCGCTTGCCGTGCCAGCGCTTGCCGTGCCAGCGACGCCGCCGGCGCCGGCCTCGCCCGAACTTGCTCGGGCCCGCTGCGCTCCGCCGGGCTCCGCCTTGGTGCCGGCGCTCGCCCAGCCACCCGGTAGCGGCGGGGCATCTGAGCCCGGCGACCACACCACCCAGCGCCTGAGGCCCTCGTTGTACCAGAGCATGCGACCGGAGGCTGAACGCCGCCAGTTCACACCTCGGTAGATGACCTCTTCGGTCTCCGCTCCAGGAGATATCGGCCTGTTCGACCCGGGGATCTCTGCAGCGGCAGGAGGCCGGCGACCAAGCTCTGCCCGCTCGCTGCCGCCATTGGAGACCGCCGGAGGCCCCGGGCTGTCGTGGCCCCGCTGACCCCCGCCGCCGCTGCGACCGCCGCTGCTGCGACCGCCCCGACGGTCGGCGTCACCCCTGCCGCTCGCACCGCCGGCACCTCGGCTACCAACTCCGGAGGACCTACCGGCTGGAGCGCCCGACCGCCGGCGGCCGGAGCCGCGCGACGGCCGGGGCGCCCCGCCGCCACCGCTCACTTGAGCAGCCTCGACAACCGCCGGTCGGCCAGGATTTTGCCGCCCGTCTGGCACTTGGGGCAGTACTGGAAACTGCGGTTGGACAAAAACACCTCCCTTATGGTCGTCCCGCAGTCCGGGCACGCCTGCCCGGCCCGGCCGTGGACCGACATACCCGCCCGCTTGGCGTCTTTCAGCTCCTTCGCGGCTTGGCCGAGGCTGCGCTCGACGGCCTGGCGGAGGACATCCTCGAGCGCCGAATAGAGCCTGGAGACCTCGTCCTCGTTCAACTTCGAGGCGCCCTTGAACGGGGACAGCTTGGCCGCCCACAGGATCTCGTCCGAGTACGCATTGCCCACCCCGGCGAGCACCGACTGGTCGGCAAGCACGCTCTTCAGCTGGCCCGTGGCCCCGGCGAGCACCGCCTCCAGCGCCGCTCGGTCAAAGCCTGCCCTCAGTGGGTCCGGCCCGAGCCGCGCCAGCCCTTCAATGGCCTCGAGCTCGGTCACCAACCACAAGGCCAACTTTTTTTCCGTGCCCTGCTCGGTGATGTCGAAACCCGCCCCGCTGGACAAGGTCACCCGCAACGCCAGTGGCCCCTTGCCCGGCCGGGCACGCGCAGGAGGCGCAGGGTCCCGCCAGTGCAACCAGCCGGCCCTGGCCAGGTGGGCGACCAACCACAACCGCTCAGCGTCGATACAGAGGTACTTCCCCCGCCGGCTCGCACCTGCGACGGCCCGGCCGACGAGGGCGTCGAGAGGCGGGTCATAGGTCTTCAAGGCGGAAAGAGAGGCCAGCTCGGCCCGCTCGATAGTGGTACCGGCGGCCTGTGCGGAAACGAAGAGGGCGAGGGCCTCCACTTCGGGCAGTTCAGGCATGACCTCCTACCTACCGCCAGCCGGCATACCACCGGAACCGCCCGCCCGGGCCCTGGGGCGCTCAGCGCCCGCTGTGGCCGAAGCCACCCAGGCCTCGTTCGGAAGCCGAGAGTTCTCCCACCAGCACGAACTGGGCCTGGGCCACGGGCTTTATCACCAGCTGCGCGACCCGGTCGCCGCGGTGCACCTCGTAGGCGGAAACGGGGTCCGTGTTCACCAGCACCACCTTGAGCTCGTCACGGTAACCGGCGTCTATCAGGCCCGGCGCATTGAGCACGGTGACGCCGTGGCGGAAGGCCAGGCCGCTTCGCGGCTGCACGAAGCCGGCGTAGCCGGTCGGTATCGCGATCGCGATGCCGGTCGGCACCAGGGCCCGGCCCCCGCCGGCAGGGATGGTCACATCGGTGCGTGCCCGCAGGTCGGCACCGGCGTCCCCCGCCCGGGCGTACCCGGGCAGCGCCAGGCCCGGGTCGAGCTGGAGG
>JBOGGK010000535.1:0-3055 GCA_050744045.1 Acidimicrobiales bacterium
GGACCTGAAGGCCGCCCTCGGCACTGCGGCGGACGCGACGGTCTTCCGCAAGCTAGCGGAGCTGGAGTACCGCACCAGCTACTCGCACCGGGGCCGGTACTACACCTTGGACGAGTTCGCCCGCTTCGACGAGCTCGGGTTGTGGTCGGCCCGCCAGGTCTGGTTCAGCCGCTTCGGGACTCTGGTGTCGACTGTGGAGGCGCTGGTCGGCTCGGCCGAGGCCGGCTACGACGCGGCGGAGCTGGAGGCCGTGCTCAACGTCGAGGCCAAGGCGGCTCTGCTCAAGCTGGTGCGCGCCGGCCGGCTGGCACGCGAACGGGTGGCTGGCCGCTACGTGTACCTGTCCCCTGGCACCTCGGCGCGCCGTGCCCAGCTCTATGCCCGCTCGGTCTACGACGCCGAGGCGAGCCGGCTTTCCCTCGGCCCAGGGCTGCGCGTCCTGCCCGATGAGCTGAAGGCAGCGATCGTGCTGTTCTACAGCCTCTTGGACGAGCGCCAGCGGCGCCTCTACGCAGGTCTCGAGGCGATGAAGGTCGGCCATGGCGGCGACGCCCAGGTCGGCGAGCTGTTAGGCGTCGACCCTGCCACCGTCGCCCGGGGCCGGCGGGAGCTGCTCGGGGGCGACGTCGAGCCGGGCCGGGTGCGCCGGGAAGGCGGCGGGAGGCCCTCGGCAAAAAAAGCACCCCGGAGGTCATCGAGGCCATCCACAAGCTGATGGAGCACGACACCGCCGGGGACCCGGTCAGCGGCATCAAGTGGACCAGGCGCACCACTGAAAAGGTCGCCGACGAGCTGGCCTCAGCCGGCATCGAGGTCTGCCCCAACACCGTCGCCAAGCTCTTGAAGGGCCTCGGCTACCGGCTCCGCTCCAACGCCAAGAAGCTCAACCGGCAAAAGGACCCCGGGCGCGACGCCCAGTTCGCTCACATCGCCGCCATGCGCGAGGCCTTCGCCAAGTCTGGCTTGCCGGTCGTGAGCATCGACAGCAAGCACCGAGAGCTGGTCGGCGAGTTCAAGAACCCCGGGGCCACCTGGGAAAAGGAGCCGGCGTTGGTACTCGACCACGACTTCCCCTCCGACGCCTTGGGCGTCGCCCTGCCCTATGGCATATATGACGTCGGGGCCAACCACGCCTGCGTCTTCGTCGGCACCACCCACGACACCCCGGCTTTCGCCGTGGACAACCTCGCCAGGTGGTGGGGCCTCCACGGCCGCCGCCGCTACCCGGGGGCGACCGAGCTGCTCGTGCTCGCCGACTCGGGCGGCAGCAACGGGGCACGCTGCCGAGCCTGGAAGCACGGCCTCCAGCACCGCCTGTGCGACCGCTACGGCCTCACCGTCACGGTCTGCCACTACCCGAGCGGCGCCTCGAAGTATAACCCCATTGAGCACAGGGCATTCTCGGAGATCAGCAAGAACTGGGCAGGCCAGCCGCTCACCGATTACGAGACGGTCCTGAACTACATCAGCACCACCCGCACCAAGACCGGGCTACGGGTAGACGCCCGCCTCATCCGGGCCGAGTACCCTACCGGGGTCAAGGTCAGCGACAAGGAGATGAAGGACCTATCCGTCCGCCGTCATGACATTCAGCCGACCCGGAACTACACCATCAGCCCCAAGTGAACTGGCTGCCCGAAACTGGGAAGTTGTTTTTGCGTCGGCCCCAAGTGCCTCGCCCAGGGCCCCGCCCGTCAGGGCGGCAAGTGGGACGGAGATGTCCCCAGGCGAGACGCACCGCCCAATCGGCCGAGCATCTCCACTGGGCATAGTGACTGTCTCAGGCTGACCACGGCGATGCCCTCGATAGCGAGGCCAAAGGTGGCGATGCAACCCCCGAGGGCAAACAGGGTGAGGCCGAGCCCGCGTTGCGCCAGTGGGATTAACAGGGTGAAAGGTGCAGAGAACATCAAGGCGGAGCGAGCTGTGCGTCTGCACCGATCGACACGATGACGGTCGCGCCTGCCCCAGGTTGGCACCGATCATTGAGCGGTCGCGGCGCCCGCCGGCCAACGAGGGCCCCGACCGGCAGGCCGATCAGCAGGGCCGGTAGCCATTCGGCCGCCTCGAGCGAAGCGACCACGAGCCTGCGCGCGTGTAGCTGGTCCACGGCGACGAGCGGCAGGACACCGTCGAGACCATGCTGCCGACGTTGTTCACACTCTGGCTACAGAGAACCGCCGGAACCTGCGGTCATTACGCAATAGCCGAGCCATTGCCCGTCCCTGTCGACTCGTCGTTGCCCGGGCCCGATGGTGTTGGTGCTCTAGCGGACAACGCGCTCGCCTTGGCGAAACGCCATCTGCGGACCATCTCGTCGACCTGCGCGGTCCCTCCGCAGCGTCTCGGCAACGGCCCGCTCTGTAACCCGAGCCGGTCGCGCACGACCCACTCAGGTAGGCCGGCGGCTAGGTTAGAATATCGATGTCGCCGGTTGGACGCAAGGTTGGGCGAGGCGGCTCGGTGGTCATGCGGGAGCCTCGGCGGGGCTTGCCGGGTTGGGCCCCGACTAGCCCGTGCCATCGAGGATGAACCACGCCACGGCTCGGGTTCGAGCCCGTTCACAAAGGCACCGTCGGCGGATCTTGTGGGCTTCCGCGCCGCACGGCGAGGACTGCGATATCGTCCACTGGACTATGTGATCCGACCAGTTCGTGCATCACGGTTCGGCACACCAGCTCGGGTGGCCCCGGGTACACGATGCCGCGCAGCCTCTCTAGCCCGCTTTCCAGGTCCTCACCCCGACGTTCGACCAAGCCATCAGTGTACAGAAAGAGCAGCCCGTTGGGGGGCAATAGCACGGTGAACTCCGCCCGGCTAGAACTCGGCTGCACGCCCAGGGGAGGTCCGGGTGGGACGTCTGCGAGGATGCTCGGGCGGTCCGGGGCACTCAACACCGGGGGAGGGTGCCCGGCCGAGCTGATCGCCCACCGGTCGAACGGTGGGTACGAGCGCCCGCAGATGACGGTGATCATGACTCCCATCTCGAAATGCGCCACCTTGTGGTCGGTCAATTCGAGAACACGCGCCGGCCCCTCGCCCAGCAGAGTGTAAG
>JBOGGK010000536.1:0-1814 GCA_050744045.1 Acidimicrobiales bacterium
GCCCGACGACGTTCGCGACCGAGAACGCCACGTTGGTCACCGACACGACAGCGGGCTGGCATTTCGCCGCCCGCGGCCTCGCTTTCCCGAGTGGTCCTTCCTCGGCCAACTCCGGCTGCGGGAGCCCGGAGACCGGCGTCGTCATCGCGCTGGCGGCCGGCTACCACGTCAGCGCCGGGGACTCGCTCAGTATTTCGATGGCCAATGTCACCAACCCCTCAGCGGGCACGGTGAGCGACTTCGGGGTGTCCACCAGCTCGGACACGGTGGCGGCGTTCGCTCCCCCTTACGGGATCGGCGTAGAGGTAAGCCCCCAGGCTCTGGTCAGCGTCGACCGCTCGACGACCGGCGCCCTGGCCACCTATACGCTCTCGGACCTCCATGCCAGCTCCGCCATGGTGGGGGGCACCGACACCCTGACTCTGGAAGGGCCGACCGGGACGGTCTTGCCCAGCAGCCCCGGCGCCTACAGCGTCCAGGACTCCACCACGCCCTCGGGCTCGGGGGCGGTGACAACGCTTCTCGCCGGTGGGGGCACAGCACAGGTGACCTTCGTGGTGCCGCAGGACATCAGGTCCGGCGACATCCTGTCCATTGTCGTGCAGGACGTCGTCAACCCCGCCAGTGCCGGGCCCGGTTACACCCTCAACCTCATCGGCAGCGTGAGCGGGCCTTTACCGGCGGCGCCCTTCCCTCACGCCGACGTCACCTACCCCAACGGGTCGATCGTTGATTTCTCGGGGACCGACTACGTCTTCGCAGGCGGGCACCCGTTCGGGGTGCAGAGCCCCGCCGCCCTGGCCGCCCTGCGGGCGGTCGACCACGCCGCGGTCCAGGTGGCTCCGGCAGGAGTGGCGCTGCCCACCGCCCCCCCGAGGGCGGGCACAGTCGTGTCTACCAAGGCGGTCGACGGGGCCCAGACCGTCTACGTCGCGGGGACCGGCGGCGCCCTGCACGGCTTCGCCTCGCCCAACCAACTGACGGCCGACGGCTACGACCCGGCCATGGTGGTCACCGTCACCAGCCTGAGCGGTCTCAGCATCGGCCCGACGGCAGGTGCGCTGGGCCCGGTGGCCACTGCGCTCAGCACCGCTGCCGACGGGGCCCTGGTCGACTCGGCCGGCACTTATTTCGTCTTCGCCGGCGGGAGGGCTTTCGGCATCCCCGGGACCCTGGCACTGGCGACTGTGCGTGAACACGACTTGGGCCGCGTGCTCATAGGCGCGGTTAGCGCAGCCCAGGAGTCGGCGAGCATCGCCAACGGCGTCCTGGTGGGCACCTCGGGCCCGGTTTACGCCAGCTACCAGGGGAAACTCTATCCCTTCACCTCTATAAACCAGCTCGAGGCGGACGGTTACGCAGGCACCGCGGTGGTCCCTGTCCCGGGGATTTCCGGCCTCAGCGTCGTCACTTACGGCGCTCCCTAGACGCTCATTAACGCCTTTAGCGACGAGGGCCGCCGCGGCCGGCAGGGTCCGGGCATTTCCTGTTCCGGGCCCGCTGTTTCACCCTCGACCTACGGGGTAGACCTTCCCCGTGTGCCGGCAGCGCTTTTGCCCTCTTATGGCCCCTGGCCATATGGTTGTGACGCCGAAGCGCTTGGGTCGTCTTACTTCGGGCCTGTGTTCCGGAGCAGGTCCGGGTAGCACGGCACGAGGATCCACCAGCGGGGCGACGGGGCTGGCTAATGTCCAGTCCGGTCGCACACTCTGCGGATCCGGGGTGCACGGCACTTGAAGTAGAGCACTAACGAGCAAGACCGCCATAACGGCGGCAAACGTTAAACCCTACCTAGGAGGGAAACAAGCTAAATG
>JBOGGK010000537.1:0-17374 GCA_050744045.1 Acidimicrobiales bacterium
GCCCCCGGCCCGCATGCCCGGCCCGCCCTGGCCAGGGACGCCAGGCCGTTCGCGGCAAACGGTAACCGCGGTTAGGGAGGACCGGGGACCCACGAGGGGCAGTTCGCGACCTTCGACCAGGCGGTACTGCTGAGCGCCGTGCCCGGCGCCCGCCCTGACCACCTTGTCATCGTGACGTAGCGGCCGGCGGGCGGAGCGAGCGCCGTTGACGGGCGACATGCTGGCTGCAGAAGAACGTGACATGCTGCCTGCGACAAAGCGCAACGCCCAGCTGGCGCCGAGACCCGGTCGCTTATGCACCAGCCGAGACGGTACCCCATCGTTAGTCGCCGGTCGCGTTGCCCTGCCCGTCAGCTTGGGCCTGACCGGCGGCGGCGTCCCATCTCGCTTCGATGTGGCCGAAGTACCAGATGGAGAGGGCGATGGCCCAGGTGGCGACGAAGAGGCCGACGATGATGAAGCCGGCGGTGTTGATGTTGAATTTCTCGAACCAACTCCAGACCGACCCGTTCCAGTTGAGCTCGGACGGGAGCAGCCCCAGGATCTCGATGGTGCCGATGATGAATGCGACGGCGACAGAAAGCCCGGTGATGGTGATGTTGTAGTAGACCTTGCGGATGGGGCGGGCGAAGGCCCAGCCGTAGGCGAAGTTCATGAAGCAACCGTCAATGGTGTCGAAAGCGCTCATACCGGCGGCAAAGAGGATGGGCAGGGAGAGGATGGCGTAGAAGGGCAGACCGGAGGCGACGGCGGTACCTGAGAGGACGAGGAGCGCGACTTCGGTGGCGGTGTCGAAGCCGAGGCCGAAGAGGACACCTATGGGGTACATCTTCCACGGGGTGTCGATGCGGCGGGCGAGGGGGCCGAAGAACCGGTTCATCAGACCGCGCTTGTTGAGCTGTTCTTCGAGGGTTTGGTCGTCGTAGAGACCGCGGCGCAGGCCCATGAAGACCTTCACGATGGAGACCAGGATGATGATGTTCAGGACGGCGATGATGTAGAGGAACACGCCGGACACGGAGGTGCCGACGATGCCGGTGAGGTTGTGGAGGCCGGAGTTGCCGTTTTTGACCTGCGCGTCCAGGGACCGGATCCCGAAGTTCAACAGGACGGCCATCACGAACACGATGGTCGAGTGCCCGAGGGAGAAGAACAGGCCGACGCTCATGGGCCGTTTACCTTCGGCCATGAGCTTGCGGGTGGTGTTGTCGATGGCCGAGATATGGTCGGCGTCGAATGCGTGGCGCATGCCCAGAGTGAGCGCCAGTACGCCAGTGCCGACCCCGAAGACGTCAGTCTTGGACAGCTGGTAATGGCCAGGGACAGCGGAGAGGAGCATGACGAACCCGACGACGTAGAGGCCGACGACGAGGGCGGCCATGCCACCGATGCGAGCCCACTCGGAGGGGGTCAAGGAGCGCCGGATCACCTCTATCCGGTTGGCGACCCAGGCCATGACATCTTGGGGCTCGGCGTCGATGTCGGTCATGCCCCATATGTTGGCGTACTTGCGAGCTGGTCGCAAATGCCTGGTGGGCGCGTATGGGGCCCCGTGGGTATGCTGATGGTTGTGAGCAGGCCGTTGGCCCCTCCCGCCTTGGAGGCGGTGGACGTGTCAAGCGTGGACGAGGTGCTGGCCTTGGTGCGTTCTGGGGGTGGGCGGGCGACGCCGTCACGGCGGATGCTGCTAGAAACGCTGTTTCACACCGGTAGCCATGTCACGGCCGAGGAACTGGCTACCTCGGTGCAGGCCCGGCTACCGGACGTGCACATCTCGACCATCTACCGCAACCTGGAAGACTTGCAGCGCCTCGGGGTGGTCGTGCACTCTCATCTCGGGCACGGCCCCGCCACCTACCAGCTGGCATCATTGGCCCACGCCAATTTCATCTGCGAGGAGTGCGGAGCGACTATCGAGGCCCCCGACGAGATGTTCCGAGGTCTGGCCCGCAGCGCCAAGGCCCGCCTGGGGTTCTCGATCGACCCCCGCCATTTCGCCATCCTGGGCCGCTGCGCCGCCTGCGCCTGAGCCCGCCCCGGCGAGCCAGCGGGTGGAGAAGACGATCTCCTATTCAAACTTCCCTGAGCTGCAGGAAAGGGTGAGAAGCCTTGTTCCGCTGTCCCGACGGCGGTTGGCCGGGGGGTTATCCCCCGACGTCAAGGACGGGCGGTAACCGTATTTCTTCTTCGAGCTGCTCTCCGTACCGTTGCCAGTGAGCCGTCGTCGTGGGCGGCGGGTGACAGAGGAGGTGACGGTGATCACGGTCGAGGCACTGACCAAGCGTTATGGGCAAACCGTGGCGGTCGACGATCTGAGCTTCACGGCGCACCCGGGGATGGTGACCGGCTTCCTCGGCCCGAACGGATCGGGGAAATCCACCACGATGCGCATGATCCTTGGACTAGACCGACCATCCGCAGGCCGGGCATTGCTCAACGGTCGTTCATACCACGAACTGCCGGCGCCGCTGCGAGAGGTCGGCGCCCTACTCGACGGTCGCGCGTACCATCCCGGGCGCAGTGCCCGGGCGCACCTACGGGCTCTCGCCCGCGCCAACGCCATTGGCGAGCGGCGGGTCGGCGAGGTGCTGGAGGCGGTCGGCCTCTCAGGCGTCGGCGGCCGGCGCGCCGGGACGTTCTCGCTCGGGATGGGCCAGCGTCTCGGGATCGCATCCGCCCTGCTCGGCGATCCCGGCATCCTGCTGCTCGACGAGCCAGTCAACGGCCTCGACCCCGAGGGCGTGCGTTGGCTACGGGACCTGATCCGCTCCCTGGCGGCCGAGGGGTGCTGCGTCCTCGTGTCTAGCCACCTGATCAGCGAGATGACGCTCACCGCCGACGCAGTCATCGTCGTCGGCCGCGGCCGGCTGCTGGCCGAACTGTCGATGGCCGAGCTGGCAGCCAGAAGAGGACAGACCGTCCGGGTCCGAACGCCGGAGCGGTCGCAGCTCAACGCGACGCTTACCTCGAACGGGGGAACGGTCACGGCGTCTCCCGACGGCTCGTTGGCGGTCGGCGGCATGCGGGCGGAGCGCATTGCCGCCCTCGCCACCGCTGGTGGCATCGCGCTGCACCAGCTCAGCGTTGAGTACCCCTCGCTGGAGGAGGTCTTCATGGAGCTGACCGCCGACAGCCTCGACTACCGGGGGGCGACGAGGGTCGCCTCGGGCCGGCAGGGTCGGCCATGACCACCTCACCCGCTCCTGTCCGCCCCTACCGACTGCGAGACGCCATGGCCTCGGAGTGGGTCAAGCTCACCACCGTCCGCTCGTACCGGCTCGTCCTTGCCGCCTTCGCGCTGGTCACGGTCGGCATCGGGGTTGCCGTCTCCGCTGCTACGGGAGCCGGCTGGCACCACGCCTCGCATCACGGTTTCGATCCGACCAACCACGCGCTCGCCGGGCTCGCCTTCGGTGAGCTGGCCATGGGCGTGCTCGGGGTGCTCACCGTCACCGGGGAGTACTCGACCGGCGCCATCCGCTCCACCTTGGCCGCCATTCCACGCCGGCCCGTCGTACTGGCAGCCAAGGCCGCCGTCTACGGCGCAGTGGCGCTCGTGGTCGGTGAAGTGGTCACCGTTGCGACGTTCCTCGCCGGGCAGGCGGCCATGGGGGCTGCCCCGCACGCCAACTTCGGCCAGCCCGGAGTGGCCCGCGCTGTGCTGCTCTCAGGGGCGTTCCTCCCGCTCCTCGGCCTCTTCGGCCTGGGGCTCGGCGCCATCGTGCGGAACAGCGCGGCCGGCGTCGGCCTGTTCGCCGCTCTTGTCTTGGTCCTTCCGCCCGCGCTTTATGCGATCAGCAGCCATGCCGTCAAGTACGCGCCGGAGGATATCCTGTCGAGTTCGGTCGCCTCCGTCGTGCACCAGTCCGACACGCTGTCGCCGTGGGTCGGCTTCGGGCTGGTCGCCGCCTACGCCGCGGCGGCCATCGTCATCGGGCTCGTGGTGCTCGTCCGTCGCGACGCGTGACGGTGGAGCGATCAGCACCACCGGCGAGGAAGACTGAACCGGTGACCACTATCACGACCGGCGAGGTTGGCGGCTCTCGCGTGGCTCGCCGCGCCAGCGAGCCTGGCTTGCGGTGCGGTGCCCGCGCCGTCCTCCGAGCGCCAGTGGCGGGCCAGACTTGGCGGGCTAACCTTTACACGCTTTGCGGCGCCCTGCTCGCGGTGCCGGGCGCCGTCGTTGTCATGATCTCGATCGCCCTCGGGGTGGGACTGACGCTCACCTTCCTCGGCTTGCCGCTCCTCGCGCTCGGTGGCGTAGCCGCGCTCCGCATCGGGGGGCTGCACCGGCGCCTCGCAGCGAAGCTCCTTTGCGAGAGCATCCCCGCTGCGCCGACACGTCCGGACAGAGGGGGCGTCCTCGGGCGGTTGCAGGCCCGGCTCACCGACCCGGCGGCCTGGCGGGCTCGGCTCTATCTCGTGCTCAAGCTGCCGGTGGCGCTCCTCGCCCTCTACGCCGGGGCCATCGGCTACATCGAGGGGGCGGTGTGCCTCACCTACCCGCTCTGGTGGGTGGCCTCGCCGTCCAGCCCTCGACCCATAGAAGGATCCGGGCTGCTCGACGTCGGGGCGGCGATCGGCCGGGGGTCGAAGCCGACGGTCCCACGCCTCGCTCACCAGCTCACCCTTCACCTCGGCGCCCTTTACCTCGATAACTGGCCACGGGCGCTGGCCGTCTGCGCGGCGGGCGCCGTCGCGCTGCTCGCCGTGCCGTGGCTCGTCCGAGCAATGGCCCGGCTCGATCTCCTCCTCATGCGAGCTTTACTCGGACCGACGGGACGGTCGCAGCGCGTCGCCCACCTCGAAGCCGCCAGGAACGTCGTCGCCGAGGACGCCGCGGCCACCCTCCGGCGTATCGAACGGGACCTCCATGACGGCACCCAAGCCCAGCTCGTCGCCCTCGCCATGAACCTCGGGGCTGTCCGAGAACGCTTGGAGGACCGCCCTACCTCGACCGACCCCGGAACGCTGGAGCTTGTCGTCGCCACCCACGACCAGACCGTGGACGCACTCGACGAGCTCCGCAACATCGTCCGGGGCATCCACCCGCCCGCCCTCGATCTCGGGCTCGCCGACGCGCTGGCCACGCTCACCGCGCGTAGCGCGCTGCCAACCGTCCTGCGCGACGAGCTGCGCTCCCGGCCGAGCGACGCGGTCGCCACCATCGCCTACTACAGCGTGGCCGAGCTCTTGACCAACGCCGCCAAGCACAGCAGCGCCGAGTCGGTCGAGGTCCTGGTCACCGAACGCCGCGGCCGGCTTGCCATCACTGTCACCGACGACGGGCACGGCGGCGCCGACCCGGCACGAGGCAGCGGAAGCGGGCTGCGAGGGCTCGCCGCCCGCCTCGACGCCATCGACGGTTCGCTCACCGTGCAGAGCCCCCCGGGCGGACCGACCGCGATCACCGTCGATCTCCCGCTCCGGATCTGACCGTGCGCGTCCTGCTCGCAGAAGACGCCGTCATCCTGCGCGACGGTCTCGCCCGACTCCTGGCCGACCACGGCCACGACGTCGTCGCCGCCGTCGCCGACGGCGACCGCGTCCGCGAAGCCGCGGAACGGACCGACCCCGACGTCGCCGTGCTCGACATCCGCATGCCGCCCACCCACACCGATGAAGGCCTCCGCGCCGCCCTCGAGCTTCGCCAGCGTCACCCCGAAATCGGAATCCTCGTCTTCTCCCAGTATGTCGAGACCCGCTACGCCACCCAGCTCCTCGCTAGCAACCCCGCCGGCGTCGGCTACCTACTCAAAGACCGCGTCGCCAACGTCCGAGAGTTCATGGACGCCCTAGCCCGGATCGCCGCCGGCGGGGCCGCCCTCGATCCCGAAGTCGTCCGGCTCCTCGTCGGGACCAGCCCCCGGCGACGCGCGCTCGGCCACACCCTCACCCGTCGAGAGCGCGAAGTGCTCGCCCTCATGGCGGAAGGCCGCTCCAACGCCGCCATCGCGGAACTCCTCGTCGTCGGCGACGGCGCCGTCGAAAAGCACGTCGCCAACATCTTTATGAAGCTCGATCTCGCTCCATCCGAGCACGACAACCGCAGAGTGCTCGCGGTACTGCGCTACCTCCAGAGCTGACTGCACCGCCCTTCAGAAAGGGCGGAAAACATGGGTGGCACTTGCAACCTGAAGCTACCGACGAGCCTCTTGGGTCGAATGACTGATGCCTGATCGTCAATCAAAAGCCCAGGCAAAGCGGCGACGCTAGCGGCTAGCCCCGAGTCCACTCTCACCCGGGGCATCCAGAGCACACCGGGATCGCCTTCGCCGCTTCCGGCGACCTCTGGGTTATGAGCCCGCTCAAAGCTGTCTTGGCGTGTCCCGCCTGGTGCCAAAGAGGGCCCCAGAACAGGACTTCCTTCCACGGTTCCTGTTGGTCGATCCGCACGGCTGACGAAGGTCAGATCAATGGGCATGGTCGACCCGGTCCACAGACGCGATCGGCTCCCACGCCTGGGGGGTCTCATCACTTCGTCATGGCGGGCTCGACGGGGAGGAAGCTGTCTTTACCGGCAGGGAGGCGGCGCCGTGCTCTCGCGGACTATTAGGTCGGTGGCTAGCTCGATGCGGCGGTGGAAGCTGCTCCCTTCTTCGAGCAGCATGCGCACGGCGAGCGCGGCCATCTCTTGGAGGGGTTGGCGCACTGTCGTGAGCGTGGGTGTCGTCCACTCACTGAGCGGGATGTCGTCGAAGCCTACGACAGAGAGCTGGTCGGGGACGCGTAGCCCTGCCTCGCGGACCGCCCTGAAAACCCCGAGGGCCGACAGGTCGTTGCCGGCGAAGATCGCCGTCGGCGGTCTGGCGAGCGCGAGCAAGATCTTGGCTTGCTGGTAGGCTTGGTGGACGCGGAAGTCCGCCGAGCGCACGAGCTGGTTGTCAACCGACAGCCCAGCGGTCTCGAGAGCGGCGCGGTAGCCGTCCAGGCGGGCGCGGCTGCAAAGTAGCTCCCTAGGGCCTGTGATGATCCCTATGCGCTGGTGGCCGAGCTCCACCAGGTGCTTGGTCGCCGCAAGGCCGCCAGACCAGTTGGTGGCCCCCACGGAGCTGACCTCTGGGCCAGGCTCAGTGCTCGGGTCGACAACGACTATAGGGAGCTGGCGAGCGACGAGCTCAGCCTGTTGGCGTGCCGTGAGCTGGTAGAGGAGCAGGACGATCCCGCGGGTCCCACGTGAGGTTATGTGGTCAAACCACACATGGCGTTCGCCTGCCTCGGACAGCGCCGTGAGCGCCACGGTGAGCCCTGCGGCCTGGGCAGCAGCTGTCGCACCCCTCACAAGCTCGACCGCCCAAGGGCTGTCGAAGTCGCTGAAGACGACGTCGACGACGGGCGAGTCCCCCAAACCTGTAGCGCCGCGTCTCCGGTAGCCGCGGGTGACGATGATGTCCTGCACGAGCGCCCGGGTACTGGCGGAAACGTCCCGCCTCCCGTTCAGGACCTTAGAGACCGTCGCCGAGGAGAGACCGCTTTGTTGCGCGATCTCCGCGATCGTGATCCGCTTGGGGACGGCCGTGCGCGCACGCCCGTCCGTGCCCGCACGCCTCGGCAAGTGCCCTGCCCCATTGGAGGCGTCGGCCACGAGGACTCTGGGGGTCTCCCGCGAGGCATTGCCGGCAGCTGAGCGAAGACCTTTCGGGTGATCCACTGCACACCTTTCTACCATTAAGAGCCCAGCTGGGTTGTCCCCGGAGCGGCCGTCGCTGGGCCTGATGCGAGGTGCCTTGACTCGTAACGAACGTAGGCGTATCGTGAGCCCCGCAATACATTAGATAGGAGTCCGAAAAGTTTTCGGAGCCAACAGCGACACACTCTGAGGGTACGCCGCTCGAGATCCGACAGGCCGGGGGAGAACCCCCCTACGCAACGCGTCGTTACGAAGTCGCCCGCGCCAAATAGCGCGAGAAGAAAAGAGGACAAAGTGATCGGAGCATCGCTCAAGCTTCCACGGCCGTCGGGTCGGGCAGCTGCCTTGGTGGCAGCCGGCCTGTCCATCGGCACGGCCGCCGCCGTCGCAGTACCCGTAACAACTTCGTTCGCAAGCTCGTCTGCGCCGACGGCCAGCATCCAAGTCTGGATGGAGGCCAGCGGCACACCCGTGGACAACTATTGGGCTGCCCAAGCCAAGGCCTTTGACAAAGCCAACCCCGGCGATAGAGTCAGCATCGATATAGAGCCCTCCGGCTCCTACAACACCAAGGTCGCAACTGGCCTGGCCGGAAGGAACCCCCCGGCACTTTTCTTTGGCTGGGGCGGTGGTGACCTGCAGACGTTCATCCATTCAAAGGTCGTGCAACCTATGGCCGACGCCGGGCAGAGCGACGCCGGCAAACCCTCGTGGAAGAGCGGCTTCGTGGCTTCAGCCCTTGGCGCCGTGACCTTCAAGAGTAAGGTCTACGGGATCCCCGTAGGCGGCACGCAGCCTGTCTTCTTCTTCTACAACAAGGCAGTGATGGCGAAATATCACCTCCGCTTCCCGGCTACGACCACCCAACTGCTCAGTGACGTCAAAACCATGGCCAAGCACAACGTGACCGCCATTGCGCTCAACGACAGCGGTGGATGGCCTGGCCTCATGTACCTCGAGTACTTCACGGACCGCATAGGCGGCCCGAAGGTGTTCGTCAATATCCAGAACAGACAGAAAGGCGCCTGGTCGAACCCTGCGATCATCCAAGCCCTCACCGACATCCAGACCCTAGTGAAGGACAATGCTTTCGAGCAGGGCTACCAAACGATGACCTTCGGCACCGGCTTTACCGAAGCCTTGGTCCACAACGGAGTGGCCGCGATGGAGCTGATGGGTGATTGGGACCTCGGGTTCATACAGGGCTACTACCCGGGGTGGGTCGCGACCGGCGCTTTGGGTATCGGGTTCTTCCCGAAGGTTCCCGGCGGCAAGGGCAACCCTGCTGACTTGGAAGGCAACACGACGGACTACCTCGAGCTGGCCTCGCACATCTCCTCCGCCGAGACCTACGTGGGGGAAAAGTTCGCAGCCTTCCTCTGCGCCAGCCCGGCTTACGCCAAGTTCGAAATCAGCCAAGGACTCGTACCCGTCACCGCGGGCGCGGAAAGTCTGTTCGCCGCTTCCCCGCTCAAGCAGTACCTCATCCCCATCTACGACGCAGTACAAAAGGCGCCGTACTTCCAGTACTCCTGGGACAAGGCGCTGGGGACCACAAGGGCGACCCCGTTGTACACCAACCTCGAGAACGTCTTCGACCTTACCGAGACGCCTGCCAAGTTTGCCAAGGCAATGAACGCCTACCAATAGGCGCCCGCATTAGGCACTGACCAAAGTAGGGACTTGTAAGCCCGGCTCCGCGTCTTGCACGTGGGGCCGGGGTTTTCACGGCACGAGGTGGGCTTATGGCAGCCAGTACCGCAGTTCTCAACCGCAACCAGGCGGGTCGCTCGCGCTCGGCCGACATCACACCTCGGCGGCGCGCCTTCTTAGCCGACCTGGCCGGGATCTCGCCGACTATGGCTCTGTACGGGGCCTTCATAATCGTCCCTACAGCCTTTGCCCTTTTCCTGAGCTTTACCAGCTGGAACGTGGATGGCCCAATAAAGTGGGCCGGTTTTGCCAACTGGCGCGAGTTCTTCTCCGACCCCGTCTCCGGTCAGTCCCTGTTGGTGACCTTTGAATTGGCGGGGCTCAGCTGGCTGGCCCAAACGCCGGTCGCCATGGCTCTCGGCATATTCATCGCAGGGATGCAGCGCTACCGCGCCGTCTACGCCGCCATTTACCTGTTGCCTCTCCTCATGTCCACCGCCGGGCTGAGCCTCATGTGGGAGGACGTCCTTTTCCCTCAGTACGGCGGTTTGGCGTGGCTCGGCACCCATGCCCACTTGCGTTTCTTGAGCCAGAACTATCTCGGCAGCACCCACCTCGCGCTTTACACGATCGTCGTGATAATCGCCTGGCAGTTCGTGCCCTTCCACACCCTTATTTTCCAGGCAGGGAGGCGGGCTATACCGGCCGAGCTCTACGACGCCGCTAGCGTCGACGGAGCGAACACGAGACAATCATTCTGGCACGTGACCCTACCCCAGTTGCGCTACAGCATCGTGACGTCGTCGACTCTCGTCTTGGTCGGTTCGCTGACATATTTCGACATCATTTACATCTTGACTTCAGGCGGTCCCGGCAACACGACCCGGGTGCTGGCGATGGACATGTACAACGTCGGCTTCAACCAGACAGAGTTCGGTTACGCGAGCGCGATAGCCGCCGTACTCGGCCTCATTGGCATCCTCCTGGCCATCCTTCTCGTCAAGCTGAGCGGGTTCGGGTCCATGGAGGGGACTCAGGAGGGCATATGGTAGCCACAGTCGAGAAGGCTCCAGGGCGCCTCGCAGCCAGCCGCAACGCTTCGACGAAGGTTGCAGCTCGGACCGCGACACTGGGCGGTATCAGGGGCAGGTCAAAGGTTTCTCGCTTCGCGTCCTTCGTCCTCGGGACGATCTGGTTGGTGTTCGCTTTGGGCCCCATCTACTACATGGTGCTCATCAGCTTCCGGTCGTCTAGTCAGTACCTTTCTGCCAATCCCTGGCTGCCCACCGGTGGGCTCAGCTTCTCTTCGTACTCGTCGATCCTCCATGCCGCGGCGCTAGGGACGGATTTCCGTAACAGCGCGGAGGTGGCCGTGGGCACCGTCTTGGTGGTCGTCACGCTCTCCCTCGCCGCGGGGTACAGGATCGTGCGTAGAGGCTCCCGCTACTCGGCTGTTTCGTTCCGGGTCATACTGTTCGGGATCGCCATCCCCATCCAAGCGATCATCATACCCCTGTACTTCATAACCAACAAGATCCACTTGTACGACACGCTGTACGGCCTCGTGTTCGTACTGTCGGCGTCGCTCATCCCGGTGGCCGTCCTCTTGATGGTCAATTACCTTCGCTTGATACCACGGCAACTCTACGACGCCATGGCGGTCGACGGTGCTGGCCCATGGACCACGTTCAGGCGTCTGGTCTTCCCCATGGCTCGCCCGGTATTAGCCGTAATCAGCATTTACGCTGGCCTAGGCGCCTGGAACAACTTTCTCCTGCCCCTCATACTCACGCAGTCCAACAATGACCAGGTGCTGCCGCTAGGGATGTATGAATTCGCCACGAACGGTCAGTACGCCCTGAACGTTCCCGTTGTTATGGCGTTTGTCGTGTTGTCAGCCCTGCCTCTACTGATGTTGTACGTAGGCCTGCGCCGCCAGTTCGTAAAAGGCATTGGCGGGTTCGCGCTGCGATGACCGGCGGTGTCCTGTTATGGCCGAACGAAGCTGCACCTGGATCCTCTGCCTCCCACCACGGTCCCGATATTCTTGCCGCTACATCGGTTTCAGGCGCCACGTCGTCGAGGTCGTGGGCTTGTGCCGCGCCCACAAGGGCCACCCGTACGCCGCCGAGGTGTGCGCAGACACGCCGAGACCGGCGTTAGGGTGAAACTTATGGCTACTACCGCGTCTCTTTACAAAAACCCGGCGGCCGGGTTGGAAGACAGGGTCCACGACCTGCTCCAGCGTATGGACATCGACGAGAAGCTGGCCCAGCTGGGCGCAGTGGGGTTCCCGGACCTCATGAAAGGTGACCGGCTGGACGGCGACGCGGCGCTCGCCGTGGTGCCTCACGGGATCGGCCAGGTCACGCGCATCGGGGCCACCACCGGACTTAAGCCGGCGCAAACGGCCGAGCTGCTCAACGAAATCCAGCGCATCATGGTGGAGCGCACTCGTCTCGGGGTCCCAGTGATGGTCCACGAGGAGTCGGTCGCCGGTTACTGTGCGCGTGGCGCAACCGTGTTCCCACAGGCACTCGCTCTGGCGAACAGCTGGGACCCCGCGCTGGTGCAAGAGGTGGCCGGCACGGTGCGACGCCAGTTGCTGGCCGTCGGGGCCCGGCACGCATTGGCGCCGGTTCTGGACGTCGCCCGGGACCCTCGTTGGGGACGCCTCGAAGAGACCTACGGCGAGGATCCCGTTCTCGCCGGCACGTTGGGTGCCGCATTCGTGCGAGGCATGCAGACAAAGGACCTCTCGGCAGGAGTGCTGGCGACGGGGAAGCATTTCCTCGCGCACGGGCTTCCCGAGGGCGGCCGCAACCACGCACCGGTGCAGGTCGGGCCGAGGGAGCTCCGCGAGGTTTACGCCGAACCCTTCGCTGCCGCGATCCGCGAGGGGGGTTTGGCGAGCGTGATGAGCTCGTACAGTTGCGTGGACGGGCTCCCGGGGAGCGGGTCGCGGGAAATCCTGACGAAGCTGTTGCGTGAAGAGCTCGGCTTCGATGGCATGGTCGTGGCCGACTACTTCGCGGTGGCCCTCTTGATGAAATACCACCGGGTCGCCGCCGACCGTTCCGAAGCCGCCGTCAAGGCCATCACGGCCGGCCTCGACCTCGAGCTCCCTGCGCTCGACTGTTTTGGAGCGCCGTTGAAGGCCGCGGTGACGGCCGGCCGGGTGCCCATGGCGGTTGTGGACACTGCGGTGGGCCGGGTCTTGATAGCCAAAATGCGCCTGGGCCTGTTCGAATCGCCGTACGTAGACGTTGGCAGCGTGAAGGCCATCTTTGTTGACCCCGCCAACACCGAGCTGGCCAGACGGGCTGCGACCCGGGGCATCGTCCTCCTGGCCAACGACGGCGTACTGCCGATCTCGGCCGAGGTGCCCAAAGTTGCTGTCATAGGCCCCGCCGCCGACGACCGCCGCCTGCTGCAGGGCGACTACCACTACCCGGCCCACCAGGAGATCGCCTTCGAGCTCGACGGTGCGGCCCAGCGCGAGGAGCGCTCCTTGGCCGACACGCAGGAGGAAGTCGGCGCCGATCCGGAGCCGGATGGCCGCACAGATGGCGCCGTGGTGCGGCAGTCGGAGGTGTTCCTCCCGAGCGGCAAAGCAGCGCTCCAGCCCGGTAGGTACTACACGGAGCACATCACCCCGCTCCGAGGTCTCCGGGAAGCGCTAGGCCCCAGCGTCGAGGTCGCCTACCAAAAGGGCTGCGAAGTCCAAGGGGGCGACCGGTCAGGCATCCCAGCGGCCGTCGCAGCTGCCAAGGGCGCCGATGTCGCGATCGTCTTCGTCGGGGGCCGCTCCGGGCTGCAAAAGAGCGCCACAGTGGGAGAGGCTCGGGACGCAGCCGAACTCCGGCTGACGGGCGCCCAAGAGGACCTTGTCGCCGCCGTCGCGGCCACCGGCTCTCCTACGGTGCTCGTCGTGATGAGCGGCAGGGCCCACGTGCTGACAGGAGTGGCGAGCAAGGTGCGAGCTTTGTTGGTGGCTTGGCCGCTTGGGGAACAGGGCGGCGCTGCGCTGGCGGACGTCCTCTTGGGGCGGGCGGAGCCGACGGGCAGGTTGGCCGTTACGCTCCCGAGAGCTACAGGCCAGGTCCCTCTTTATGCCAGCCACCGCTCTGGAGGTGCAGCTTCAGTGTTCTACGAGGACTACACGGACTATCCCCACACGCCGCTGTTCAGCTTCGGCCACGGCCTCGGCTACACGACCTTCGGCTATACGGACCTGCAAGTCCGGGCGAGCGACACCTGCTCGCCAGTCGACGTAGCCGTAACTGTGGCCAATACCGGTACGCGCCAAGGCGAGGAGGTCGTGCAGCTCTACGCAAGCGACCTGGTCGCCTCCGTCGCCCGGCCGTCTGCATCGCTAATCGGCTTCACCCGGCTGAGCTTGGGCGCAGGCGAGGCCGCTCGAGTGACCTTCGACGTCCACCCGAGCCGCCTCGCCTTTTATGACGAAGACATGCGCTTTATCGTGGAACCGGGCCATTTCCGCTTCGCCGTCGGGGCTTCCTCATCAGATGTCCGCCAACAAGCAGAGGTCGAGTTGACCGGGGCCGTCCAGCCCTACTCTCAGCGGGCAGTTATTGCCGTCAAGGCGACGGTCGCGCCCTCCCCCTGAGCCACAAGGCGACGTCAAGCCAAAACAACAGACGTGTGGCGAGCGGCCACACCGACTAAAAGGAGGAACCTTATGCGCCTGGACAGAGCATCCCCACAAACCAAACGCCGGCACGTGCGCTGCACACTGGCTGCGGTTACCGCCACGACGGCAGTTGTTGTGGGCTGCCGGCGTTACTTCATCCGGCCGGTGTGCTACGCCAGAGGGCGGCGCTGAGTGACCCCAGAAGACCAGGCGCCTTTGCTGCTCTGGTACGACGCGCCCGCGGCAGATTGGTTCGGGGCGCTCCCGCTTGGCAACGGCCGGCTGGGGGCGATGGTGCACGGGACGGTCCCCGAGGAAGTCATAGACCTCAACCTCGACGACCTGTGGTCGGGTAAGCGCGTCGCTGGCGATCGTCCCGGGGCGTGGCGCCATTTGGCTCCTCTCCGAGAAGCGGTGTTGGCCGAGGAGGACTACGTGCGGGCCGGCGCGCTGGCTCAGGAGCTCCAGGGCCCCTTCAACGAGTCGTTCCAGCCGCTCGGCTCGCTCCGGGTCGCGGTAGACCATGGCGCAGACGTCGACGGGTACCGGCGGGAACTTTCCTTGCGCGAAGCGCTTGCCCGGGCCGAGTACCACAGCGGGGGAGTGCGCTATACGCGGGAAGCGTTCGTCTCGGCGGCTGGGAACGTGCTGGCGCTGCGACTGTCGAGCGACGGTCCGAGGGCGCAAGTTGTCAACGTGCGCCTGGACAGCCCCCACCCCGGCGCCGCTCGGGCCGAGGGTAACCGGTTGGCGCTGAGGGGCCGTGCCCCCGCGCACGTTTTACCGCACTACCTACCGAGCGAGTCACCCATCACTTACGACCCGGACACAGGTCTCATCTTCAGCGCCGTTGTAGGTGTCCTTTGCCCTCATGCGGGCCAGATTTTCGCGACGAGTGCGGAGGTACACGCTCGGGGCGCCGACGAGATAGTGATCTTCTTGGCCGCACGGAGCGGTTTCCGGGGCTACGCCCAAGAGCCAGAGCGGCACTGGGAAGTTCTTGAGCGAGAGTGCGAGCGCCGGCTTGAGGAAGCGGCCAGGAGGGGGTACCAGGAGCTACGGGCGGCCCATGTACGGGGGCACCGGCAACTCTTCGAGCGCGTCGAGATCCAACTAGACGACGGTGTGGTTCCCAGCTCGCCGACCGACCAAAGGCTCGTGGCGTTGCGGGTTGGGAAGCCCGACGCCGACCTTTTGGCCCTCTACGCCCAGTACGGGCGGTACTTGCTCATCTCCAGCTCCCGCCCCGGGGGCCAACCCGCCAACTTGCAGGGCATTTGGAACCTAGACGTGCGGCCCCCTTGGAGCTGCAACTTCACCACCAATATCAACGTACAGATGAACTATTGGCTGGCCGAGGTCGGGAACCTGCCGGAATGCCATCTCCCCCTTATCGAGCTTGCACGAGACCTGTCGGAGGCCGGGCGAGCTACCGCACGCGCCTACTACGGTTGCGGCGGTTGGGTCGCCCACCACAATGTCGACCTGTGGCGAAGCACATGGCCAGTCGGCGAGGGTTCGTTCCCAGCCGTGTGGGCAAATTGGCCGATGGGCGGCGTCTGGCTCTGCCAACACCTCTGGGAGCACTACCGTTTCGGTGGGGACAGTGAGTTCCTTGCCATGACGGCCTACCCGGTCATGCGCGGGGCGGCCGAGTTTGTGCTCGACTTCCTGACCGAAGACCGGGACGGCTTGCTCACAACATGCCCGTCGACTTCTCCGGAGAACAGCTTCGTCACCGCAGACGGGCGCGTGGAGGCAGTGAGCGCCGGCGCCACCTTGGACCTGTCGCTCGTCCGGGACTTGTTCCGCCATTGCATCGAGGCGGCGGTCGTCCTCGGCGTAGATGCTGAGTTCGCCCGCCGGGTGGCGGAGGCGCTTGGGCGACTGACGCGACTCCCCATTGGCCCTGACGGGCGGCTCCAGGAGTGGTGGAGACCCTTTCAAGAGGAGGAGCCGGGGCACCGGCACCTCTCGCACTTGTGGGGCCTCTATCCAGGTGACCAGATCTCGCTGCGGCGCACCCCGGTATGGGCTGCTGCCGCCCAACGCGCGCTCGCGGTTCGGCTCGAGAACGGGGGCGGTGCCCGCGGGTGGAGCACGGCATGGGTGGCCGCGTTGGCGGCGAGGCTGGGGGACTCCGAGCTAGCGCGTGACAGGCTTGTCCAACTGATGGCCCAAGACGCCTCACCCAACCTCTTCAACGGGGCTCCCGACCTGTTCCAAATCGACGGTAACTTCGGCGGCGCGGCGGCCCTTCTGGAAATGCTGGTGCAGAGCCAAGAGCCCGGCGTCATCACGCTGCTGCCAGCGCTGCCCGTTGCCTGGCCCGCTGGCCGCGTGCATGGTTTGTGCGCGCGAGAGGGAATAGAGGTCGGCATTGTTTGGGGAAGCGGTCGAATTGAGACGGCTACCTTGGAGCCGCGCAGTGCTACTCGCCTACTCGTCCGCTCGCCTCGAGGTTGCCTGCAAGAGGTCCGAGGGCCCGATGGCCTGGCCTGTGCCCCCTCGCCGGAAGGGGACGGGTGGGTAGTGTCGTTGGAGTTGTCCGCACCCTACGAACTGCGCTTTGGCGGCTCAGACAAAGGGGAGAACGACCCTGACGGCCCGCGGCCACGTTGATGGCGAACGCCCGCTCCCCTGCCCGTGGCATCCGTGTGGCGAGCGGCCCAAGCCGGGAGCGGTCGACCCTGACGCTCGAGGAGCTGGACCGCCTAGCGGAGGCGGTGCCAGGCGAGTACCGGGCGCTCATGCTCATGGCTGGGGTGCTCGGCCTGCGATGGTCCGAGTGCGCTGGGCTCCGGGTCGAGGACGTGGACTTCCTCCGCCGCACGCTCAGGGTCCGCCAGACCATTGCCGAAGTCGAAGGCCGCCTCATAGTTGCCGACACGAAGAGCCGCTCTTCCAGCCGCACGCTCAGCGTCCCCGCCTTCCTCGTCGAGGAAGTGGCCGAGCACCTGGCCAGCCACCGGGCCGGTGCTGGCCCTGACGACCTCGTGTTCACCAGTCCCGAGGGCGGCCCGCTACGCCGCTACTTCGCCGAGAGGGTGTTCATCCCCGCGGTCAAGCTGGCCGGCATCGACCAAGCGCTCGGGGGAGCGCCCGTGATGTCCTACGTCGTCTCGGCGGCAGTCGCGCCCCCCGGAGAAATCGACGACACAGGGCGGGCGCCCCAAGGCGGCCACCACGAGCTCTTCGAGCGCCCGGCGAGGGCTAGGCCCGCCCCGGCCACGCCAGCTCCGGCCACGCCAGCTCCGGCCACGCCAACGCGGGCCGCAGGCGTCGCCTGGGCCCGTCCCCATCGTCCACCCCGCTGCCACCTCGAGGGCGCTCGGCCTGACGAAGCCGGCGCCGGGCGTGGCGTCGTGCTCCAGCCCTCCCACAGCGTGCCCCTCAGCCCTGCCGGCCGGCCGTCGTGGCCGCCGAAGTGCCGTCCT
>JBOGGK010000538.1:0-3364 GCA_050744045.1 Acidimicrobiales bacterium
ACCGGGCATCGCGCACCGGGCATCGCGCACCGGGCACCGGGCACCCTGCACTGGCCCAGGGCCTCGAGGAGGCGACGCCCGCCAAGAGCGCCGCCAAGGGCGACCCGGGCGGGCGGGCCCAGCCGGCGGGCGTCCCGGAAAGGGGAGGCGGACCGGCGGCCGGCGGGCGGACCGGCTTCGTGGTGCGGGGGCAGGTGACGGGCGCCGGCCGGCTCGACTTGGCGTTGCCGGCGCCCAGCAAGGCACGCGCAGGCACGCCGGGTAGTAAACTGGGGTGGCAAGCGAAACCCTCCCCACTCCGGCCCCTGCGCCGAGAGCCCTGGTAACCAACGACGACGGCATAGAGTCCGAAGGGCTGCGCCGGCTCGCCCGGGCCGCCCTGAAAGCCGGCCTCGACGTGGTGGTGGCCGCCCCTGGCAAGGACTTGAGCGGCACCAGCGCCTCGCTGACGGCCGTGCGAACGGGGGGGCGCGTAGTCTGCCACGAGCGCCGCTTGGCCGGTCTCGAGGGTGTGCCCGCATACGCAGTAGAGGCGACGCCGGCGTTCATCACCTTGCTCGCCACCCGCGGCGCCTTCGGACGTCCCCCCGACATCGTCTTGTCGGGGATAAATCGAGGCCACAACGCCGGCCAAGCGGTACTGCACTCGGGCACGGTAGGCGCTGCCTTCACCGCTGCGGCCTATGGCCGGCGTGCTCTTGCGGTCTCTCTCGTCGCCGGTGAGCCCTTCCAGTGGGGTACCGCTGACCGGGTGGTGGCGCACGTCCTGCCTGCGCTCGCGCGCGCCGAACAGGGGATAGTCCTCAACGTGAACGTCCCAAACGTCGTGCCGCCCACTTTGCGCGGGCTCTGCCGGGCGAAGTTGTCGGTCTTCGGGGCGGTCCGGACCAACGTGGCCGAGAGCGGGCAAGGTTTCATAACCGTGGAAATGGCAGACGTCGCGGCCGAGCTCGAAGCCGGTACAGATGCCGCCCTCCTCGCGGAGGGCTGGGCCACGTTCACGCTGCTCCAGCCGCTCTGCGAGGTCGACAACCCGTGGTTCGACGACCTCCTGTCGGGCGGGGACGACCTGCCGGGGATTTGACCCCCCGCAAACCCCGCTACCCCACAAACCCCGCTACCCCGCAAACCCCACCACCCCCGCAAACCGCAGGACCTCCGCAACGCCACACTCCTCCGGTGGCCTGGCCCGGCGGTCACCCCGCGCTAACCCTTCGACCGCTCACAGCGTCAAGCCCGGCGGCGACCCTGCCGTTTAACTAATTGGACGTCGTCAACCATAAGGGAAGGCATCAGACCCTGATGAGGCTCGCGTGACCCCCAGGAACCGGTGGCGTTCCCACCCGGTACTGGGCACGGTGCTGTCTTCCGCCGCGGTCGCTGCTCCCTTTGGTGGCTCGGTGGGGGCGGCGGTGACGATCGGGCGGGCCCTCCCGCGCGGGGCGGGCGCCCATGAAGCGCTCTGGTGGGCCACCGTGCTCGCTTCGTCGGCTGTCGCCTTCGTCGTTTGCGAGCGGCTCTGCCGGCGCCTGCTGCCCCTTGCCGCGCTGTTGAAGATGACGATGCTTTTCCCCGACCAAGCCCCGAAACGCCTGAAGGTGGCGTGGCGGGCGGGCCTCACCCGAGATCTCCAGCGGACCACAAGGGCGGGCGGCGCCGGCCAGTCCGTCCCGAGCGCGGTGGCCGAAGAGATCCTGGCCTTGGCGGCCTCACTCAGCCGGCACGACCGAGCCACGCGGGGCCACTCCGAACGCGTCCGCGCGTTCACGGACCTCATCTCTGGCGAACTGCACCTGCCGGCCGCCGATCGGGACCGCCTCCGCTGGTCGGCGCTCCTCCACGACGTCGGCAAGCTCAGCGTCCACCCCCATGTCCTGAACAAGCCGGGCAAGCCGACCGAAGAAGAATGGGAAGAAATCCGCTCCCATCCCCTCGAGGGCCGCCGCCTCGTGGCGCCTCTGGCTTCCTGGCTCGGCCCTTGGGGCCTGGCCATCGAGCAGCACCACGAGAGCTACGACGGCTCGGGGTACCCCTTCGGCCTGTCAGGCGACGAGATCTCTCTCGCTGCCCGCATCGTCGCCGTGGCCGACTCGTTCGAAGTGATGACGTCAGTGCGTTCGTACAAGAAAGCGATGAGCGCTGCGGCGGCTCGCAAGGAACTGACGCGCTGTGCTGGCCGCCAGTTCGACCCCGACATCGTAAGGTCCTTCCTCGACGTCTCTATCGGCCGCCTGCGCTGGACGATAGGCCCGCTCTCGTGGCTGGCAGACATGCCGTTCCTGGCCCGCTTGGGCATGGTGGGGCATACCCTGGTCTCCGGTGCCCAGGCTGCTGTTGGTGCCGCGGCAGTGACGGTGGGCGGTGCCCTGGCCGCACACGCGGCTGTCCCGGTGACGGCAATGTCACAACGGCCTCCGCCTCAGGTCGCCTCGGAGGCGCGCCCCGCCCCACCCACGACCGTTGCCCCCACGACCACAGCGCCTGTGCCGGCACTTACCGAGCCGACGGTTGCCGCGCCGGCGCCCGCCCCTTCTTCGACGATTACGACCAGGGCGCGCCGCCGCCCCAGTCCCGGGCCGAGAAAGCCACGGCGCACCACCACGACGCACGCCCGGTCGCCGCGCCCGCCCATAACGGGGAAAAGGAGCGCAGGTCGCGAGCCGCCCGCCGACCGTACGACCCTCCCGGGGCCGCGGGCGACGACGGCGGGGACCGTTCCACTGGCGCCCACCTCGGACGCTCGCCCCGTCAGCACCACCGAGCGGCGGCCCGTCCGGCCGCGGGCAGGCCCGCCGAGCACTACCGCAACGACGAGAGCCTCGAGCGTCGAAGGCACCGCGGGTTCCACCGCCCGGCCCGTACTCACCACCCGGGCGGACCAGGGCACGGCGGCGCCGGCCGAGGTAACCGCGCCCCCCGGTCCCGCCGTCACCCTCTATCACCCCCCGCCGACCACCTCCGCCACGACGCAGGCGGGCACGGCCGCCCCATCGGCGGCGACGACCGTAGCGCGGACCACGACGACAAGACGTGAGACGACGACAACCAAGCTGGAGACGACGACCAGTTCGGAGACCACGACGACCAGGCGGAAGACGAAAACGACGAAGCCTGCCACGACCACAACCAGACGGCCGACGACGACAACCAGACGGCCGACGACCACTTCTGCACCGGAGACGGGGACGACCAAGGAAGAGACGACGAGCAAGACCGGGACGACGGCAACCAGACCGCCCACGACAAGGCAGATGACTGGGGGGACGAGGCCGCCCACGACCACGACCACCCTTGCGACGACCCCGACAGCCGAACCGCCCCCCACCACTACCGCGCCCGCCAGCACCACTCGGCCCCCCACCAC
>JBOGGK010000539.1:0-7426 GCA_050744045.1 Acidimicrobiales bacterium
GCCGCTGCTGCGACAGCGTCATCTACAAATTGGTGACTGCCCATTCTCCCTGCTTCCGCTATTGCGACGTCTCTGGCACAGCTACCCTAACTTGCTGCATTTGGATCTAACGGAATCGTCCCGCTGGGACGCGACCGCCCGCCTCACTCCAGCGGGCGGGCGCCGCGGGACTGGCTATTTCCTCGACGCCGAGGCTGATAGAGCCCCGGACGGGCCGCGGGGAGGCCAACAGCTAACCGCGGCGGGCGACCTCGCCGAACAACCGAGCGGACGGCCTGGGCCGCCGCTCGAACGTAGAGGGGTCAACGGACAGGAGCCCGACGCGCGGCGGGTAGCCGCGCGTCGAATCGGAAATTGTCCGGCAGGCTCCGGTAGAAATAGCACCGCACGTCGATGCCGTCCGCCAAATATCGGGGGACACCGACCAATGCGTCGATCACGTACTCGACCCGTTCGGCATCGTCGTCGGTCGCGATGCGGTTCTCGGTCACTACGACCGGCTTGCCAGTGAGCGCTGCGGCGCGTCCTACCGCCGCCTCGGTCACTTGCGGCCAGTACTCGTGGCCCATGGCAGTGAGCCGGGACCCCGGGGCGGCTCGAGGAGGCCGGTTGCCCCGAGGGGCAACCTCGTATGGCACTGGACGCCGATGAAGTCATCTTCGGCCACCTCGCGGACGTAGCTGTCTTGCATCATCTCCCGAGCAACGGCGGCGAGAGCGTCGCCGCCTGGGGCCGGCTGGCGTTCGTCCACAGACAGGCGGTACCGATCGGGTAGGAACCCGGCCCAGCGCGCAGCCCATCGACCGCTCGCCGGCAATGTTCGGCACGTTGACAGTGCAGGCGCGACCGAGGAGGTCACCCAACACTGCCCCCGCTCTCCGCAAAACGGCCACAAAGAGCGAGACCGACCGCGGTGACTCCCAGCCTCCCATGAGGGCGAACCTCGATGGGCCGGCGGGCCCGGCCCCGGAGGGGGCCGGCCGGTTCTTGTGAGCGTTCAGTCGAGGGCCCCGAGTGGTGTCAGTTGCGCCTGGGTGGGCTCGCTGCAACAGAACCACGGCTCGGTGAGGTGCGCCCGGTCCCCGGGCGGGCCCATCGACACTGCTCCGAGCTGGGGACGGGCCGGTGATCGACCGGCAGTAGAGCGAACCAGCGTGTCCAGCTCGTCGAAGGTCTGCTCGGGTGGCTGGCCGACCCGTGCCTCGACGAGCGTGGCGACCTGCTCTTGGAGGCGGTCCAGTGCGGGATCAGGATGCGCCCAGGTCCAGCCGAGCGCGGTCGGGTTGTAGGCACCGAGGTGGGGGGTCATGGCCGGTTCACCGAGGAGGAGCGAGCCATCGGGGACCAGCAGGCGCACGCTGTATTGCACCGGATCGACATTGGCGATGAGATCGTGAGCGACCACGAAGTCAACCAGGCCAACCAGGTCGTCAACGGTGGTCCAAGGGGTGAAGGGCAGCCACGAGGGGCGGATCTCGATGCCGTGCGCTCGGAGGGCGGTCACCGCTTCGGATGCCTCGGCAGCGGTGTGGCCTTTGTCCAACCGGCGGAGGATGGGGTCGCTGACCGTCTCGAACGCGGAGACCACGAACGCGCAGCCGGCGTCGGCCAGCTCGGGAAGCGTGTCGCGGTGGCGGAGGATGTGCTCGACCTTGGTCGTGACGTCGAAGGTCAGGTCCGGGTACCGGCGGTGGATGGCTGCCACGACGCGACGGGAATGGTGGGGGGCGTTGAGGAAGTCGGGATCAGCGAAGCTGAGGTGGCGGGCTCCGGCGGCCACAAGCTGATCGACGTCGGCGAGCAGGGCGGCCTCCTCGACGGGACGGACCCGCCCGTCGTAGACCACGGGCACCGGGCAGTGGCGGCAGCGGTGCGAGCAGCCGCGGCTGGCGGCGACCGATCCGACCAGTCGCTCCTCGCCGGCGACGGCAAGGCGGGTGTAGTGACCCAGCTCCGGCAACAGCTCACGGACCGGCACCCGACCTGCGGAGCGCCGCAGCTGGACGGCCGGTCCGGGGTCCCCGCCGCCCGCCCACGCCACCAGGCCCGCCTCGTACTCACCGGCGATGACCGTGCCTGCCGGGGGCGTCGCGGTGAGCCCCCGGCCTGTCCCCGCGTACAGCCCGAAGAAGCACAGGGGCAGTCCGGGCCGGCGGGCCTGGATGGCCCCGGCGATCCGCAAGGCCAGGCGCATGGCCGTGTGCATGGGCACCGACAGCGCTACCCGCTCGGCCCAGTCGACATCGGTGCCTTCCAGGGTGTCGACGGCAACGTCGACGCAACGGACCTCGTGGCCGGCATCGAGCAGTGCGGCGGTGGTCGTCGCCGCGGACAGCGGTTGGTGACCCAGCTCGTAGGTGGACACCACCAAGACCCTCACACTCCAAGGCTACGGACTGGAAATGACTATCCAGGCTCTTGGCGCAAGACGATTTTCAGGGAGGCCGCGGCCCGGCGCAGGGCGAGCTCGACGTCGGCTGGTTCAGACCCGCGAGCGAAGACGAACCCGAGGTAGCGGTTGCCCTCTGGGAGCGGGACGACCGGCCGCCCGGCCGGGATGCTGATCTCCACGCCGACGACCCCCTCGACGGCCAGCGCGTCGCTCCGGCCTTCGACCCGTTCGAGCACCCCTGCTGCGCGGATCGGAAGCATCATCACCCCGGACGCCTGGGCCTCCCGGCTCAGCCCCTCGAGGCCCGCCCCCACGGCGTGGAGGATGATGACCTCTTCGAGGCTCACGCCGGCCCCAAAGCGCAACGCTCGTGCGCACAGCCCTCCGATGGAGCGCGCTGCGACCTCGATGACCGAGATCTCGTTGGCCGGGCCGATCCGGAGCTCGGCGTGGACCGGACCTTCCCTCAGCCCGAGCGCCGCTGCGGCCGAGGCGACCGTCGCCTCCAGGGCGGCCAGGACCGGTGAGGGCTGGCGTGATGGCGTGAGGTAGATCGTCTCCTCGAAGAACGGGCCGTCGAGCGGGTCGGGTTTATCGAAGACGGCGAGCACCTCCAATCTTCCGCGCTCGAGCAGCCCCTCGAGGGCCACCTCGGCCCCGGGGACGAACCGCTCGACAAGGAGCGGCTCGGACGCGCCGACGATCGACCGGGCCCGGTCCTCCGCGGCGGCTGCCTCGGCCCTGTCATCGACACGGATGACCCCCTGGCTGCCCGAGCGGGACACCGGCTTGACCACGCACGGGTAGCCGATCTCTGCCGCCGCTGCGACGACCCGGTCGCCCGGGGCGACGACCCGGTAGTCGGGCTGAGGCACCGACGAGGCGGCCAGGCGCGCCCGCAGGACCGCCTTGTCCCTCGTGGCTGCCACCGCGTCCGGCGGGTTGTGGGTCATCCCCAGGCGCTCGGACGCGGCGGCAGCGACCATCAACCCCTGATCGTCGACCGCCAGCACCGCATCAAGGTGTCTCCGCTCATGCAGTGCCACGATGGTAGCCACGGCGGCGTCGAGGGCGTCCAGGGGCACGACCACCGCCCGGTCGCCCATCGACGTGGCCATCGCCTGGCGACGCTCGCAGCCAACGACGACATCAACGCCGAGGCGGCCGGCGGCCGCCAAGAAGTCCGAAGCTCTATAAGTCTCGGTCGGCAGGAGTAGGAGTACGCGGCTCACGAACCTAGGATGGCTCCTGGATGATGTGGATGAGGCAAATACCCCGGTGACCGAGAACGACGGCGACGTCGTGCCTGTCCTCACCGTGACAGACGCCGCCCTCGCCAAGGTTCTGCAGCTGCGCGCCGATGAGACCGACCCCGAGTCCCTGGCCCTGTGGGTCGAGGTCGCCGGCACGAGCGGTGACACTTACAGCTACGACATCTACTTCGAGGCGGCCAACGACGCCCGGCCCGACGACTGGACCGGGGTCCAAGCCGGGCTGAAAATCGTGGTGCCTGCCGACAGTGCGCCCAAGATGGTGGGCTCGGTCCTTGACCTCAACCGTGACCTCCTGGCCGGCGGGATGAGCCTCCGCAACCCCAATCGGCCGGCACCACCCGCCGCCAGCCCGGCCATAAGCGGTCCCCCGCCCGATCTGAGCGGTGACGTGGCACAGCGGGTGATCCAGGTCCTCGACCGCCAGATCAACCCGTCCATCGCCGCTCACGGCGGGCGCGCCGACCTGGTAGCCGTGGAGGACGACACCGTGTACCTGCACCTGAGCGGCGGCTGCGCAGGTTGCGGGATGGCCGCCGTGACCCTCAGCCAGGGCATCGAGGTCGCTATCACCCAGTCGATCCCCGAGATCGCCAAGATCGTCGACGTGACCGACCACGCCGCCGGCACCAACCCCTACTACCAGCCGGCCAAGAAGTAGCGCCCTCCGGATCGTCCCTTCGTCTCCGAGGGCCGGGATTAACAGGGGCCACCGACGAGCCGGCCGGCAACCTGGAGACCGCACGGCTAGACAGTGACCTGTGCCTCACGTGAGGGGAGGCCGGCTCATGTTCCAGCTGACCGACGCGGCGGCCGTGGAAGTCGCCCACGCTCGCCGAGCGCAAGACTTCCAGATAGCGCTGGATTGCGAGTCTTCGCGACATCCCAATCCGAGCCGCACGGCGCTCGGGCTCGCCTTCGCCGAGGGTCTCCGCAGAAGATGACCAGGTCACCGAACAGGAGGGGCCGGGAATGTTCGTCGCGCCCGAGGCTGCTAGCCCACTTTCTGTCGCGGCTCTTGACGTCGAGCAGACGCCGAAAGGGGCGACGTTAGTCCTGATCGAACAGGAGCCCGGCACCCAAAGCTAGCCACCGGGGTGCGACTGGGCCGTTTCCCATGCTGACTACCGTCGCGCAGTGCTTCCTACGACGGCACGCGGAGACCGTCGAGGATCATGGCGAGCAGCCGATCGCCCTGGTCCTCGGAAAGCGTCGCGCTGGTGCACATCGGCGCGACGAGCTGCATCAGGTCTGCCCCATCGACATCGGTGCGCACAACGCCTGCTCGCTGGGCTCGGCCGATCACCGGGCCCAAGGCCTGCTCGATGCGCTGGCGCGGCCGGAGCTTCAGGTCCGGGCTCTTGTCGAAGGCTTCACGCAGCTCGTTGAGGAACGTCCGCTTGCCCTGGGCGTAGTGAACCCCCGCAAGAAGGCAGTCACGGCCGGCCAGGGCTCCAGTTCGAAACCGCCTGCTCGGCGACCCGGACCAGCTCGTCGACCCCGCCGCGATAGACCGCCTTCACCACATCGATCCGCTTGGGGAAGTGGCGGTAGAGGGTGCCCACCCCGACGCCGGCTTCCCGGGCGATGGCCTCCATCGACGCTCCTCCGCCCTCGATGGCGAAAACGTGGCGGGCCGCCGCCACCAGCCGTTCGTGGTTACGGCGGGCATCGGCCCGCTTGGGACGGCCGCCGTCTTCCTGCTCCAGCTCCGGGCTCCCGACCGGGGCATCCACGACACTGCGTCAGCGGAAGGGTCACAGCGGGTGGTCAACGCCTACACGCTCACCTTCGCCGGGTTCCTGCTCCTTGGTGGGCGGGCGGCCGACCTGTTCGGGCGCAAGCGGATCTTCCTCCTGGGACTGGGCCTCTTCACCGCCTGCAGCCTGATGGGCGGGCTGGCTCAGAGCGGTACCTGGCTCATCTTGGCCCGGGCCGCCCAGGGCCTCGGAGGAGCGGTGCTGGCCCCGGCGACCCTCACCTTGCTCATCACCCACTTCGTCGGTCCTGAGGCTCGGCGACGGGCCCTTGGCGCCTGGTCGGCCACCGCAGCTAGCGGGGCGGCAATCGGCGTACTCCTAGGCGGGGTCCTGACCCAGGTCCTGGACTGGCGCTGGGTGCTGTTCGTCAATGTGCCCATCGGCGCCGCCCTGCTGGGGGCGGCTGCACTGGTCCTTCAGGACTCCAAGGGCGAGGCCGACCGGCCCTACCTGGACCTGCCGGGGGCCCTCGCCGTCACCGCCGGCCTTGCTGTGGTTGTCTACGGGATCGTTGGCACCGACACCCATCGTTGGGGGTCGCCCCGCACGGTGCTGTCCCTGGTGCTTGGTGCCGTCCTGCTGGCGGCCTTCGGGGTCATCGAGGCCAAGGTGGCCCACCAGCCCCTCGTGCCCCTTGGCGTGTTCCGCCGGCGTGGCCTGTCGGCGGCCAACGCCATCGCCGTCATGGTCGGAGGGGCTATGTTCGGCTCGTTCTTCTTCCTGTCCCTCTATCTCCAGCAGGTCAACCACTACAGCGCCCTCCGGGCGGGCATCGCCTTCCTGCCCATGGGGTTGGCCGTCCTTCTAGGCGCCCTGGTCGGCACCCGGCTGCTCGCCCGCCTGGGCGTCCGCCGCCAATTGGTGCTGGGCCCGGTCCTGGCCGCAGGCGGCCTGGCCTGGACCACCGCCTTGGCCCCGGGAGCCGGCTACTGGCCCCACATCTTCGGCCCGATGGTCTTGGCCGGCCTGGGCCTCGGCCTGTCCTTCGTCCCCATGACCATGGCCGCCACGGCCGGGGTGCCCAGCCACCAGGCCGGGCTGGCCTCGGGGCTGATCAACACCACCCGCCAGGTCGGGGGAGCCGTGGGCCTGGCCCTTATGGCCACCGTGGCCGCCGCCACCCACGGCCCCGGCGCCTCGGGCTCGGCGCAGGCCTTGACCAGCGGCTATGACCGGGCCTTCGCCATCGCCGCTGTGGCCCTGGCCATGGGGGCCGGCCTGGCTCTCCTCCTGCCGGGCAACCGACCCGCCCGCCTGCCCGAGGCCCACGACAACCGTGCCCTTCCGGGCGGAGCGGAGCGTGACTTGGACAGCCCTCGGGCGGCCTGAGCGATGGCCGGGCGTGTACCGCAACCACACGACAAGCTCCTCGTCCTGCCGGCCCCCGGCCACCCAGAAGAGACCGAAGTGGTCACCAGCTCCGACCTGCGCCCCTCGAAGGCGCCGGCTGTGGCCAGCCCCCCGTCGATGGCCCACTCGGCTGGCTCGAGCAAGACCGTCGCATTCGAGACGGGCCCCTCACGGGCTCCCCGCCGGGGACGACCCGCTCGGTCGGGCCCGTGGTCGTCGCGCCGGGGGCACCTGCCCGCGGGTGGGCAAGGCCCAAGTCCGGTACGCCTGCCCTCTGCGCCAGGCTGTAGGCGACTGGCTCCTGGCTCACGGCGCGCCCGTGAGGAGAGCGATTCGACAGCCCTGAGGAGAGGCCCCATGACCATCATCGACAAGCGGCTCGGTCCGCCCGGTACCGCCAGCTTGGCCGGGCACCCGATCGCCCGCACCGGCTTTGGTGCCATGCAACTCGGGACCAGGCGGGCAAGCCGCCCCGCCAAGGACACGGCCCTGGCCGCGTTGCGCCAGAGCGTGGAGCTCGGCGCCAACCCCGTCGACACCGCCCGCTCCTACGGGGCTGGCGTCGCCAACGACGCGACCCGGACCGCCCTCCGCCCGTACCCCGAGGACCTGGTGACCGTCAGCAAGGTCGGCGCTAACAGGATGCCCACGGC
>JBOGGK010000540.1:0-24642 GCA_050744045.1 Acidimicrobiales bacterium
ACGTTCGCCAGGTAGTTGAGGCTGAACCCGACCGCGTCCGGTGCCAGCTCCTCGAAGGCCCGCCACATCTCGGGGCCCGAGTAGACCTGGAGGTCCACCATGCGTACCGTGTGGCCGGCCTTCCGCAGGGAGGTGGCGACCCGCTCCAAGCCCAGAGGTTCGAGGCGCAAGTAGAGCTTGGAGTACATGAGCGCGCTCGGGTGTACCAAGAGGACGCGCTGGTGCACACCTTGTGTTTTACCCCTCCCAAGTTCAGGAGTAAACGGGGGTACAAGGGAAAAGTGGCGACGGTGGCGGTACCCATAGCCCTCGGCGGGGCGCTCTTCCTGGGCGGCGCCTTCGTCGTCCAACAACATGCAGCCGCCGAGGAGCCGCCCGAGGAACGGCTCTCGTTCCGCTTGCTGGTCGCCCTCGCCCACCGCCCGCTCTGGCTCGGCGGCATCGCCGTTATGATCGTCGGCCAACTTCTGGGGGCGACGGCCCTAGGAGAGGGGACCCTGGCCCTCGTCGAGCCCGTGCTCGCCATCAACCTGGTGGTCGCCCTTTGGCTTTCAGCGCTTTGGCGCCGTTGCCACCTGGGGCTGCGGGAGTGGCTGGGCGCGGCTGCCCTGGTGGCGGGGCTGGCGGCCTTCATCGTCGCCGGCGACCCGCACGGGGGTAGCAGCAGGGACGTCTCTCTCATCGGGTGGGTAATAGCCGGGGGCAGCCTCTTGGCGGTGGCAGGCGGGCTCGTCTACGTCGCCAAGAAGGCGTGGGCGCCACGTCAAGCAACCATGCTCGCTGGCGCCGCCGGGATCCTGTACGGGCTGCAGGACGCCCTCACCACCCGGACCATCGCCGGGTTCAGCCGCCATGTTGGCTCCAGCCTCGTGAACGTCCTCACTTCGTGGCCGGCGTACACCCTGGTGGCCGTGGCGGTCGTGGCGCTGATGCTCGCCCAGTCCGCGTTCGAGGCCGCCCCCCTCGACGCGTCGCTGCCCGCCATCACTGCTGCCGAGCCAGTGACCGCCATCGGGCTCGGGGCCGGCCTCTACGACAACCGCCTCGACTTGAACCAACTCCCCTTGGCCATAGAAATGGGCGGGCTGTTCTGCATGGTCCTCGGCGTCTACCTGGTGGCCACGTCGGACATCGTCGCCGGCCCGGCCAGAGGGCCCGGCTACCGGGACGGGCCCAGCCTGGGACGGGGCTCGGCTGGCACCCGTTTCGTCAAAAAGTCAGGCGGGTAGGGTCGAAAACGTCCGACCGGGCAGCGGCTTCGGCTGTGCCCTGGGCCGGGCATTGGTGTGCCCCGGGGCGTGGCGCCCCGGCTAAGCGTCCTGCCGAACTGGAGGGATCTCATGGGAAACGAAGCTCGTCTCGGTTTGCTCCTCGGGGCTACGGCCTGCCTTTTGGCCGTCCTAGTGGACTGGGTAGTGGAGGAGCTGGGTTGATCCAAAGTCAGCTCCAGCCCACCCGCTAGCACCTTTCGGCGGAGCGCGCCAGGGGCGCAAGATCACTTGACGATACCGCCCCTGGTCATTGCTTCGACGTCCAGGGCACGGTCGACCTCGGCTTCGCTCAGCAGCCCGTTGTCGAGCACCACCGAACGGAGGTCCTTCCCCTCGGCGAGCGCCTGCTTCACCACCTGAGCTGCCTTTTCGTAGCCTATATAAGGGTTGAGGGCGGTCACGATGGCCGGGGAGGAAAGGGCGTAGCCCCGGCAGCGGGCGGCGTCCGCCTCCAGTCCTGCGATACAACGCTCGGCCAGCAGCCGGCTCGCGCTGGCCAGCAGGCGGGCCGACTCGAGCAGGTTGCGGGCGATCACCGGCAACATGACGTTCAGCTCGAAGTTGCCCGCCGCACCGGCGAAAGCTATGGACGCGTCGTTACCGACGACCTGGGCCACCACCTGCGACACGGCCTCAGGGACCACCGGGTTGACCTTTCCCGGCATTATCGAACTGCCCGGCTGGAGGTCCGGTATACGCAGTTCGGCGAGCCCCGCCCGCGGGCCGCTACCCATCCAGCGCAGGTCGGTGACGCACTTGTACAGGGATACGGCCACGGTGCGCATCGCCCCTGAGACCTCGACGAGCGCGTCGCGCGAGCCCTGGGCCTCGAAGTGGTCTCTCGCCTCGCGGAGCGCGAGCCCCAGTTCTCCGGCCAGCCTGGCTATGACCCCGGCAGCGAAACCGGGGGGGGCGTTGAGGCCGGTGCCCACCGCCGTGCCACCGAGAGGCAGCTCGCCTACCCGCGGCAAGCACGCCTCGAGCCGCTCGACCCCGTGCTCGACCGAGGTCGCATAACCGCCCATTTCCTGGCCCAGGGTGACCGGGGTGGCGTCCATCAAGTGGGTACGCCCGGCTTTGACCACCCGCGAGAACTGGCGCGCTTTCTCCCGCAGCGCCCCGGCCAGGTGCCCGAGGGCGGGGACGAGGGAGCCCGAGATCTCCGCCATCGCAGCCAGGTGGATGGCAGACGGGAACGTGTCGTTGGACGACTGGGATGCGTTGACCTGGTCGTTGGGGTGCACGCGCTGGCCGAGCCGGTCGCTGGCGAGGGTGGCGAGGACCTCGTTCATGTTCATGTTGGAAGAGGTCCCCGAACCGGTCTGGAACACGTCCACGGGGAACTCCGCGTCCCACTGTCCCCCGGCCACCTCCAGCGCGGCGCCCGCGATCGCTTCGGCCACCTCGGCGCTGATGACGCCGAGGGCGGCGTTCTCCTGGGCGGCTGCCCTCTTCAGCAACGCCAGGGCCCGGATCAGCGAGCGCTCGATCCTCTGGCCCGAGATGGGGAAGTTCTCGACCGCGCGCTGGGTCTGCGCCTGCCATTTCGCCTTGGCGGGTACCCGCACCTCGCCCATGGAGTCGTGCTCCACCCGGTAACTCCCCTGTTCAGTCCGGCCCCGTCCGGGGTCGGAGGCGGGCGCGGGGCGTTGGGAGGCGTTTGCTTGGTCGGGTCCGGTCACCTGCTGAAACCTAGCAACTGCACGCCCTTACGCCCGCCCGGCCCCGCCCCGCTCGGGCCGCCGGGCAGCCATCTCTTCGCCCCGCCAGTCCGGCCGCCGGGGTGGAGGCCCTGCCGGCCGCCCGCGGGCCACCCGAGCCGAACGGGCGGGGGTGTTGATCCGGGGTGGCGGGTGAGTCCTGAGGCCAAAGTTGTTACAGTTGTCTCTGAGCAAAGAGAGGCAGATGAGGTCAAGGGCTGGACGGGCCGAACCTGGGTTGTCGCGCCCGAGCGCCGCCGGCGCCTCGGGCAGGACGGCCGGGGCGTTAGCCCTGGCAGGGGCACTGGCAATCCTGCCTGCCACGCCCGCGTCGGCGAGACCCATGAGCCCGGCGGCCTCCCGGGTGGCCGCGGACCGTGCCGAGGCCGCGCACATCGCCTCCGAGCTACAGGCCGACGGTCTGCTGCTCGCCAAACTCTCCGAGCGGGCCGACGCCGAGGGGGTGGCCATAGTGCGGCTGTCGGCCCGCATCCGCGAGACCCGGGCCGCTTCTCGGGCTGCGGCCCGCCAGGTCGCGAGCGCCGAGCGCGTCCTCGTCCAAGCCGCCGTCTCCGCCTACACCCGCGGGGGGTACCTGTCGCTTGCCCCTGCCTCCCTGAACGTCACCACCCGCTACGTCATGGGCAGCTACGCCGCTGCGGTCGCCGGCGCGGTCCAAAGCGGGATAGACCAGTACCAGGGAGCGCAAAGACGCGACCGGGCGCTGGGGACCGCCCTCGCCCGGGAGAGAGCCCGCGAGGCGGCTTCGGCCAGGGCATTGTCGGCCGACCGGGCTGCGGCAGCGGCCCAGCAGTCGGCGCTGCACGGGGCTTTGAGCCGGGTAAGAGGCGACCTGGCCGTGGCGGTAGCCCGAGCCCGGCGCCAACAACTCGCCACCCAACAGGCGGAGGTAAGAGCCATCCTGGCCAGCACTGGCCAGCTCCCCGGGCAGGCGGCGGGCACCGCTCCGGCGAAAACGGCGGGCAAGCCAACGGCCACTGGGACCGACGGTGCCGAGGGCGCCCGGCGAGCGGTGACAGATTGGCGCGGGAGGGCTGCGCTCATCTATGTCGCGCCGGCCTCGACCACGACCTCGTCCCCGGCCGTGACCGCGCTCAGCTCCACGACCGCTGAGGCCTCGAGCGCGCCCTCGCCAGCCGCTCCGGCTACGCCCTCCACCACCTCCCCCCGCTCGGGCACCCGTGCGCCTACCACTTCGCCCCCGCCCGCTCAGCCGGACAGCCCGCCGCCCGGACAGCCCACCGGCCCGAGCGCCTCCCCTCTCACCCACGGCCGACAGAGCGCATCTTCGCCTTCCAGCACCCCCCTTCCTTCGTCGTCGCGCCCGAGCACCACGGCCACGACGCTTGCGCCCGTGGCCACCACCGTCCCCACCACGAGCGGGGCCACAACTACGAGAGCTGTTACTACCGGCCGCGACGAGGCGTCGTCGTCGCAGGTCCCACCGAGCTCGGTCTCTTCCCCCGTGTCCCCGGCGTCGACCCTGCGCCCCCGCTCCCTCGCCGCGGCATCCACCATCTCGACGACTTCCACGACTTCCACGACCTCAGCCGCCTCCGCCCCGCTCACAACCTCCGCCCCGCTCACGACATCCGCCCCGCCCACGACCGGTTTGGCGGCCAGCGCCGCCGGCGTCGCCCCGGCGCCCGGTTGGCAGGTAGCGGTCGCCTTCGCTCAGTCCCAGATCGGCAAGCCGTACAAGTGGGCCGGCGCCGGGCCCAAGAGCTATGACTGCTCAGGCCTCACCATGGTGTCTTGGGCCGAGGCAGGCGTCTCACTCCCCCACTCGGCCCAGGACCAGTACGACCTCACGGCCCGAGTCGCCATTGGTGACCTCCTGCCCGGGGACCTGGTCTTCTTCGGGACGCCGGTGGACGTGTACCACGTCGGCATCTACATCGGCAACAGCGAGATGATCGACGCCCCCGAGACCGGCCAGGACGTGATGGCCCAGAGCATCTTCGAGCTCAACCTGCTCGCCGGCGGGCGCGTCGACTGAACGAGCTCCGGCCGGAGGCGCTGGGGTGGGCTACTCTAAACCGCTTCCCGAGGTTTGGTTACTTCGCGGTGACCCCCCTCGGCGGCGTCGACCGCGTGGGTGTGGGCGAGCATGAATATCCCGGCCACCATGGCCGCCAGCGAGAGCACCTCCAGCGTCGTGGCCGTGAGGCCGCTGCGGATGGCTTCGCCGAACGCCACCGCGCCGATCACCACGCTCACGACCGGGTCCGTCGCGGATATCGTCGGCAGCGAGGCGTCAAGAGGCCCCGCCTGGAAAGCGCTCTGGGCCAGGATCATGCCCCCGATCCCGGCCACCACCAGCAGGTAGGGCTGCCAGGAGCCGAACAGGTCTGACACCCCGAGGGTGAGCCGGTGGGCACAGCTCTTGGTCAGTGCCGCGCAGACCCCGTAGACGATACCGGCCGAGGTCCCGAAGGCCATTGCCCTCCACCTCGCGCTGCTCCCCCGGCCGATGACGACCAGGACAACGGTGAGCGCGGCCGCGGCGCAGAGCAACAGTGCCCAGATGGCGCTCCTTACGTTGGTGTGGCCAGTGGCCGGCTTGCTCACCACCAGGAACACCCCGAGGCCCGCCGTCGTCAGCACTGCGCCGGCCCAGTCCCAGGTCCTCATCCGGTAGAGCGACAACCGGGCCTTCACCGGGAGGGCGAACAAGAGCCCCACCACCAACAGAGGCTGCACCACCACGAGCGAGCCGATGGCGAGGGCGATCCACTGGACGACGTAGCCGGACATGTCCAGCACGAGCCCGGCCAGCCACCGGGGCCGCCTGAGGAGCTGGGTCAGCAGGCTGGGGCGCAGTGCCCGCTCCGGGGGCTGGCGCTCGGCCTCCCACTGCTGCAGGACCGATGCCATTGCGTAGAGGAAGGCAGCCGCCAAGGCTACGACGATGGCCACACAGCCAAACTAGCAGCGTACGCGGTTGCTCCCGAGGGGTAGCGGGCGCATAGAGTTGTCCGTGCCGGCAGCTCTATGAACGCCAGGCGAGGGCGCGTGGTGAAAACGGTAGACACAGCGGGCTTAAACCCTGCGGCCTTAGAGCATGAGGGTTCGACTCCCTCCGCGCCCACCAGTTGTCACCGTACGAAAACCGGTTCTTCGATCTGAGCAGGGTCAGGCGGTCCAAACTCATTGGTGCTCGCGGAAGTTGCTGCGCTCGGTACGGCACTTTCGAGGCAGGGGTCACGGGACATTCGGCCCGCGAATATGGGATACGCAGGCAGCGGCGTCACACCCATCTGCGATCCTTCGTAGACGCACCTATCGAAAGCAGGCCTTGGGAAGGACCAACCAGGATCTGGACCGCCTGGCGACATCGCCCTGGGTCTTGAGGATGCCCTCGACCTGTTGGCTGCCCTCGAAGACGCCAGGGACGTCCTCGTTGATACCGACCACCCGTCGGTCCTGGCGCAGGTGGAGGACCAGATCCAGCGTCTCAGTCGTAAACTTGGCTTCGACCAGGGAGGGCACGATGCCATCTGAACTGCTCAGGGCTTCAGAAGCCGCTCGTCGTCTAGATGTGCCGACCAAGGAGCTGTTGAGACTCATCCAGCAACGGAAGCTGCGCTTCGAGATGGTCGACGGGATCGCCCACGTGCCTGTGGACGCGCTCGAGGAGTATCGAGCAAAAGCCTCCTGAGCGATGGCGGCGGCTGCGCCCCGACCGCCGGGTCGCAGGCGACGTGATCCTCTTCCGGCGCTTGTCGCGCTAACAGCCAGCAGGCAAGGCGCAGACGCGCCTGTGTCAGGGCTGTGGCCGGGGATTGATCTGGTCCATCCCGAAACGGGCCGGGTTGGCCGGCTCGGTCCGAACTGCGTCGAGAACGGACACATCCAGCACTTCGTTCACGCAGGCCTCGGATCCCGCGAGGTAGGCCCAGTGGAAGTCGGTGTCCCCGGTGAGGCACCAGGCCTGGTCCTCTGGCCACCAGTAGTCGGCATCTTCGGGAAACTCACTGAAGGCGCCGAGCGGGCCCCTCAGGAGGTAGTAGTTGCGCATGGGGTGGGCAACCGTGGGAACGCTATCGAATGCCGATCGTCTGAGATCGCCATAGCCCTCCCACAGGAGGAACCAGCCACCTTCCGACGACGTGTGCCGACCGAGGATTGGCAGCAGCGCGGCCAACTGATCGCTCGCCAGGGATGTGCTGACGCGGTAGTCGTCGGCATCGGAGCTGACATTGACGGTCTCTTCTTCGACCAGCGGATGCAGCACCCGACCGTTGCGCTCCGCCAGCGTCCGCCAGGAGATGTGCTCCTCCGGCGCCCAGCCATCTCCCACCCTCCTCGAGGGTCCGATGAAGGGGAACAGCATGCGGGCGTACTCGTCGTAGCCCTCGGGTGAGGTCATGTGCACCTCGAAGCTGTCCGGCACCAGTCGCGGAAGCAACCAGGCAGCGGGTGACAGATCAACCTCGATCTCGAGCCTGGACTCGCGAGAAGGTGCCCACGTGTGTTCTTCCAGCCACGCTGCGTACGCGTCATCCGACAGCCTCGTTCCCTCGGCCGTCAACGGGGCGATGCTTCCCCTCGGCCTGCGTCGACGTGGCACTCGTCGAGGGTACTTCGGTCATCGACCGAAGGTTCGGGGACAGGGGTGTCCCCGAACGTGATGACGACCTAGACGCCGGACGTGCCCCGAACGCCGGGTCGGCCCACCGGCCGAGTAGTTATCGCTCAGCAGTTCAATCGCTACGGAGATCCCCCCGGTCGCGGTCCGCGGCGAGGCGGCGTACCTGGGCAAGATGGTGATGAGCGTGCCAGCGAAGATCCTTGTGCTCGTACTTGGCCCAGCACCAGGCAGCGGTCTTCACGCTGACGAGTCCCTGAGAGATCCCCAAGACCGCAACGTCAATGGAGCCGGGGTATGCGCCGACCGCCCCGTCGCCCATGTGGGCCAAGTCCCACTCGAGGGGGCCTTGACAGGCTGTCTCGAAGTCGATGAACGCCACGTGACCGTCGACGAGGAGCACGTTTCCGTCGTGCGGAGAGCCGTGGAGGCGACGCGGCGCCGATGCATGAGCTTCGAGCTTCCCTCGGAGCAGCGAAAGCGCCGAGACAAGGAGTTCCCGGTCCATTGTGGAGAGAGCGGGCGCGCGTGCGGGTTCGCTCAGGACAGCGGCGACGGCTTCGAGTTCGTCGTCGAGGTCGGGAAGCTTTCCGGGGAAGGTGTCGAGCGCTCGGTGGACGGCGTGAAGCGACGCAGCCAGGTCGGCCTCGTCAGGTTCCTCCTTTGACCTGACTTGGTGCTCGTAGGTCCAAAAGGTCGCCTCATACCCTCCGTATCGGTGCAGCACGGGCGGCACGGCATCCGCAGGTGGTACGGCCGGAGCGTCGCACGCCACCAGGTGACGGCCGACGGCCATCTCAAGGTCAAGGCGATGGTGATGCCCAGTTGCCACCTTGGCCACGACCGCGTGCGGCCGGAGCCACACCAGCGTGTTGTTGGAATCGTGCAGGACCACAGGGTCCTCGACGACGATGCCGAACTTCGAGACGATGGCAACCGCAGCCGCAATCGGATCCACGCTCAGGATCTTGTCAGCATCCCCGCCTGCCGCGCAGAGTGGGCATCAGCGACCATGCCCCATAACGGTTGGCGCCTTCCGACCGCTACGGGTGTCCCCGAGCGCCGGGGGCAGGTCGCGGTGAGCCGCTGCGAAGATGGTGGGATGGAGATTCCGTACGGCGAGCCCGGCGCTGTGGCCCTCGTCAATGCCATCCAACAAGGCGACCTCGACGTGATTGACACGATGCTGGCAGAGGAGGGACTAGCCCAGGCTCGGATCCGAGATGGCCAGGGCGCTACGCGCACCCTGCTCCACGTCGTCACCGACTGGCCGGGGTATTTCCCCAATGGGCCCGAGGTGGTCCGCCTTCTTATCGCTGCGGGTGCCGATCCGAGCGCCGCTGTCACCGGGATGTGGCACACCGAGACGCCCCTTCATTGGGCGGCCAGCAGCGACGACTCGGATGTGGCCGTCGCCCTCATCGAGGGCGGAGCCGACGTCGAGATCGCCGGCGGCTCGATAGCGGGAGGAACGGCACTTGACGATGCAGTGGGCTATGGCTGCTGGCACGTCGCTCGTTTGCTCGTCGAGCGCGGTGCGAAGGTGGACGCCCTGTGGAAAGCCGCGGGTCTCGGGATGATCGGGCGCGTCAAACAGCTCATGGCAGCGGAGCCCCCGCCCACCCAAGAGGAGATCGACCACTCCTTTTGGCAGGCGTGCCACGGCGGTCAACGCCGAATGGCCGAGTACTTGCTGACGTGTGGTGCCGACATCAATGCCATCCCTGACCACACGACGAGTACGCCCCTCGACGCCGCTCCTGGGCCGGACACCCGTCGGGAGGCCGTCACCAACTGGCTGAGGGAGCATGGCGCGCAGACGGCGGAAGAACTGTCGGTCGGCTGATGACCGCGCTGGTCGCGGGTGCCTGGCGCCTGCCCCCGAAGATCAGCGTGGGAGCCCAGGGGACGCGTCCCTACCGCCGGGTTGGTGGGGCACTTTCCTCAGTGCAGCGCGGCGGGCGCTCACGTTCGCGAGCACTGGACCCCGCTCGATTCCGCAGCGCCCGTTTATGGCCGACCGCTGGGCGGTCTACATTCCGGCCGGCGTGGCCGACTTCTCGGTCGCATCCTGACCCGAGCAGTCTTGAGCGCCCGGCGGACGGTGCTCGGCGCCACCACCAGCTCGGCGGCGACCGACTCCGCCGAGCGGCCTGCGGCGTAGAGTCGCATCGCCCTCTCGACGTCCTTGGGCTCAAAGTGCCGGCGGGTTCGCTTGAGGACACCTTGGCGCCGACGTGGCCGAGGACCGTGGTCCGGTTGATCCGGTACTGGGTCGCGAGGTCGTTCACCGGGACACCTCGGCGGTAGCCGACGATAAGTTCAGCAACCTTGGCAGGTCCGAGGCGCCGCTGGACCGGGAGAGAGGCGACGAGCGGGTCGGTCGGGTCGGCGGGCGGCCCGTCCGGGCGTTCCCGCAGCACGGTTCCGAGCGACGGCAACTGGAGTACTGCGCCTTCCACCTGCGTAAACGCGTGAAGTCGGGCCGTTGAAGGTGGTCTCGTACGGTGACAAGCAGAGACCACCCCGATTTGGCAGCAAAGTTCCTGGTCAGAGGCTTGTTGGGATGTCCTAGGACCGCCGTGGGACACAGATGGGACACAAGAAATCCGGTGTTTATCGGTCAGTAATGGTCGCCAGCGGTAACTAGAAATGCACTGCGGATAATCCTTGGCGGTCACGCGTGGCGACGGTTTTGCACCAAAATTCGATTGCTTGGCCACCACTCTTGGTGGTCAAGGGGCGCTGCCCCCTGCGCCTGACACCAACCCCGGCGACGGCCATGGACGGGGGGCGGCGGGGCGGTAGCGACAGGCGCGATGTACGGCTAGCCGCGGCGGGTGCCCTGGACGAACTGCTTCAGCCGGGTCCGGCACCGACGGGCGTTATGTGTGCGCCTCGGTCACGTCGCAGGTGTCCGTGAACTGATGTCATGAAGGAGCGCTTCGCAGCTCCAGCGTGACGGGCCCTCCCGGGCCGGCGCCGTCAGAGAGGCAAGGTCCCGGTGGCTACCCGGAAGCAAGAGCGCAAGGGCGCCTCGCTCTGCCGTGAGAGCACGAGCGTTGGCACACTCGTGGGTGACGAACCACAACCCTCACGACAGAGGAGGAACCCCCCAATGCAAGAACAAGTATCGCGCCAGCAGTACGTGGGCATCGACCTGCACCGCCGGCGCTCGGTGGTCGTGCGGATGGACGAGACGGGCAAAGTGCCCGGCAAGAGCCAGGTGCTGAACGGCCCGGTCGAGTTCGCCCTCGCTATGGCCGAAGCGGGCGAAGGGACAGCGAGGTCCGGTGCCTGGGAAAAGAGGCGGCTTGAGCAACGGTTCGGGCGCAGCCAGGCGCGAGCACGGCGATCGACGTGGCCCCCGTACGCGGCAAGGCCGATGAACCGAATGTGCCCGCCTGGCTGTGGCCGGAACTCACCATGCACCTAGCGATACGGGACGGAGGAATGTCCGGCAGCCGAGCCCCACGGCCTGCTCGCCCAGTTCTTGGGCACTGGTGAGGTAACTGCTGTGCCCGCCCAAAGAGGCGACCAAGGCCCCCAGGGGGGCCGGTTGCAATTGTGGCTGGCGATTACTCAGGCACGGGGCCGTCAAGGTTTTCCCTCCGGGCGGGCCTAACGGCCCGACCTTGACAGCCCCTCCTCGAGCACCGGCAAGAGCCAGATGCTGTTCAAACGCGTCCCAGGATTTAAGACCCGTGCCACAGGCCCGGAAAAAGCACCGGGTCTCAGCAAAACCCTCTTGACATCCACGGCTCCTTCAGGAAGGCCGATCTGAGCGCCCCGCACCGTCGTTGACCGTACTGCGGGGGGACGCCGAAATGGGCGTTCTGCGTCAGCGAGCGTCGGTTCGTGTCGCCGTAACGACGATTGCGTTGTAACCCATCACGAAGCTACCGCCCGCCGCGTCGATGACCTCCCCGATCCCTGCCAGCAGAGCGGCGCGCTTCTCTGGAGGTACCTGGTTGTGGCCGCCGAAAGTGGGAACGGCGTCGAGCCACTCGTCGGTCTTGTGTGGCCGCTCCAAGTCGAACTGCCACTGCTCCGGCTGGGAGAACTCGCCGGCCTGCCGGAGGCCGTCCGCTGCCTTGTCCGACAGCGGCGCGTAGGAGGCGACGCCGCCGGGCGCGCCGGGCAGGTACAAGCTGGCCAGCTTCTCCTCCGGGCTCTGTCCCAGCGCCCAGGACTGGCGGCGCTCCTAGCCCCCACCGCTCGGTTCCGGGGAGGTCATCGAGGAGGGCCAACCCGGCTCTTCGGACAAGCCACGCCCGAGCCGGGTCTCAACCGGGCCCTGGCCGGGCGCCCATGACTGTGAGTACGATTACGCAGCTCAGACACTATCTTTGGGCCCATCAGCCGTTGTACGGTTAGTGAGACCTGGTCCGCAGGGAGCAGGTACCGTTGGAGGCGAAGAGGCCGAAATGTCAGAGGCACCCAAGAACCAGCTCGATGAGGACGTGAAGATCGACGAGACCACTGCCGCAACCGTCACTGGTGGGCTCGCTCTCTCCACGATTGACCAAACGCCAAGTTACAGCCTTTCGCGCACCACCCGCACCCGGGCGACCTCCCCGGCACACCGGGCGGTTCGACACGCACCGCTCTTTGCCCTCGCCGCTGGTGCCGGTCTCATCCTTGTCTGGGGCGCCACGCACACGAGCCAGTCGACGCTCAGGAGGGGAACAGCCGAGGCCGGGCAAGTGACGCTGTCGTCGCAACAGCTGCTTTCTCAGCAATGGGTACAGGATGGCCCGGTGAGGTCGCGTGCCGCCGGCGCACCCCTGCCGGCGTCGGTGACGGTGGTGGCCACGCCACCGGGCACCCACCGCTGACAAAGCCGGAAACTGGCCGTAGATCAACCGAGCCCCATAAAGAAATGCTGGACCACGGCCAGGTGACCGCGCCGCCACGCTACTGGCCGGGAGGTACCCGCTACTGGCCGGGAGGCAATATTGGCGGGGTGCTGACGGCGTCAGCGCGCCACCCGAGACGTCGCCCGACTGGTAGCCTCGGCTGGGGTCGTCACGCCAGTACCGCCAGATGTAAGTATGTAGCGTGGGCGTTGACCGTGCCGAGGCTTTGCCCGAAGGCGGCTTCCTAAGCTGCCTGACGCCGGAGGAGGCCGCTGATTTGGCGCGTCGGAGCCAAAAAAGGTACTTTGCTCGTGGCGACGTCATTTTTACCGAGGGAGAAGCGGGCGACGAGGTTGTTCTCTTGACGTCGGGACGCGTCAAGGTCTGCGGCCGGCGCTCGGGCCGAGAGGTCATCTTCTCGGTGCTCGACTCCGGTTCCATACTCGGTGAGCTGAGCGCCGTCGACGGCTCCCCTCGTTCGGCGACGGTGATCGCTCTGGAGCCCGCCGAGGTCGACGCCATCGGCATCGAGGACTTCCGCGAGTTCTTGTTGGCCAACCCGCGGGTTTCCTCGGAGCTGCTGCGGCTCGTGGCGGAACGGCTCCGTCAGGCCTCCTCGAGACAGCTCGAGTTCGGCACCACGCAGACGCTTACGAGGCTCTGTGGCAGCATCGTCCAGATGTCTGACCGCTACGGCCACACCGTGGAGGGCAGGATGGAAGTCGTCATGCCTCTCAGCCAGCAGGAGCTTGCCGGGCTCTCTGGGATGTCCCGCGAGGCCATCGTGAAGGGCCTGCACCAGCTACGTAGCCTCGGGTGGCTCTCAGTGGACGACCGCACCGTCGTTCTCCACGACCTCGCCGCAATCAGGAGGCGGGCGAAAACGGGCTGAGGACGAGCGACCTAGCTTGCTGGCCATGTCACCCCAGTAGGTTTCAGGTTGGCGACGCCGGGCATGGCGCTGGCAAGGTCATCGAGGCGCTCGCGTGCCGGGGTGAGCACGGTGCGCTGAGCCCTCGGCCGCCTTGAAAGGCGAGCGTCTGCTCGTGGCTTCTGCTGAGCCCAAAAGAGGAGCACTCAAACGCAATAACTGGACATCGTGTGCGGCCTGTAGAACCCTGCCTCTATTGGACGGCGAGTACAGATTCGGCGTTATGGCTGGTCACAGGCCATGTCGAGCGGGCCATAACATGCGCTCAGAACAACGGTGCAACCCATTACCGATGAATTGCCAGTGTTGGGCAAAAACGCCTTTCATGCCGCAGCCGCACATCGAGCTCGTCAAGCTGCCCGAGCCAGGACGGCTCGGCCTCGCCTCTACCTGGGAGAATAGTTTCGCCTTATGCCACCTCAAGACCACCACCACGGCCGGCACTGGTGCCCGCTCCTCCGCGAGCTGGCCTTCGGAGCCCGGCGCGGCCATGGCAGGATTGCGCCATGTCCACGCTCTTCAACTACGTCCCGCACCCTCACATCGACGCCCGCAAAGCGAAGGGACCGCCGAAAGTTCATGATGCGGTAGCCAAGGTCCACGGCGACAACGTTGTGGGTCGCATCAACGCCAAGGTAGGCCTGCGCATAACCGTGGTCGTCGGCACGATGTGGGCGGCCTACGTGTTCGCCGCCATCGCGCTCATCAGCCTGCCCGACAACATCCACTCGACGCAGCTGCTCATCTTGTGGATCTCGTCCAGCTTTCTCCAGTTGGTGCTGCTGCCGGTGATCATCGTGGGACAGAACATCCAGGCGAACGCGGCCGACGCACGGGCTAAGGCCACCTACGACGATGCAGCCGCGGTCCTCGAGGAGGCCAAGCAGATCCAATCACACCTGCTTGCTCAGGACGAGGCGATCTCCCAGATCCTTTCCAGTGTGGCTGCAGGAGGCGTCGGCGGCCCGGTGCCGGCGGCGCCATAGGAAGGTCCAGCGACGTCAGCGCGGCACCCGTCCCACCGGGCACCGTGGGCCCCGAGGCGCAGGAATGCGAAAGTCCACGTCCCTGTTCAGGTCAGCTATCTGCTTGGACCCGACCGTGCAGGCGCTCACGCCGGATTTGCGGCGGTCAGGTTGAGGAACGCCTCTTCGAGGGTTCCCTCGCTCACCTGGAGGTCGGAAACGAACTCGCGCTGGTCGTAGAGGGACCACACAGTTGCGTCGGCGTCGCTCGTGTGCTGGGTGACCCTGGAGCCCTCGACGTCGAGGGCGGTCACCGCCGCAGCGTCGCGAAAGCGCTCGGGGGGCCCCAGGAGGACCCGGAAGCGGACCGCTCGCCCGGAGCCGGCTGCCGCCTTCACTTGGTCGGGCGGGCCGTCGGCGACGATTCGGCCCGCTCGGACGAGGACGACCCGTTCCGCGTGCTCGTCGGCCTCGTGGAGGTCGTGGGTGGAGAACAATACTGTCGTTCCCCGCGCCTCGACCTGGCGGTGGAGCGCATGCCAAAGGTCCTGACGAGCCCGGACGTCCATGGCCGCGGTGGGCTCATCGAGCACGAGCAGTGCTGGGTTGCCGGCCATGGCGAGCGCAAACTGGACGCGTCGGGCCTGTCCGCCGGAGAGCTTGTCTGTCCGCCGTCCGAGCAACCCGGAGAGGTCGGCCGCGTCGACGAGCGTTGCGAGCTCCGCTGGGTCGGGGTAGAGCGCTCCTATGAAGCGCACGAGCTCGCCCACGCCCACGCCGGCCATCAGCTCGCAGTCCTGGAGCATGACCCCGACCTGCCCGACGAGGGCCGCCCGCCGGGGCGCCGTCCCGAACAAGCGTGCCGTACCGTGGTCGGGGTAGAGCAAGCCCAACAGGATGGAAATCGTGGTGGTCTTGCCTGAGCCGTTAGGGCCGAGCAGGGCAACTGTCTCGCCCGGATGGATGGCCAGCTCGATGCCGTCGAGCGCCTGCACCGTGCCGAAGCGCTCGGTGATCCCGCAAAGAGCGACGCTCCACGCCTCCTCGTGCGAGGCGGTGCCGGCTGCCAGACGATGCGCCCGCCGTCGGTGGACGACGAGCGGCAGGAGCGCCAGCCCAACCGTCCAGGCGGCGAGGATCGCCGCGTTGGCGGCCGTCGGCGCGTTGCCGGCCACGACGTGCCAGCCCAGCGCGGCCTGGTTGTAGGACGGTAGCGCCTCAGCGACATGGCGGAGCGGTGCCGAGAGGGTGCCCGGCGGCACCCAGAGGCCGCCGAGCGCGCCAAGCGCGAACCACAAGCCAGTGCTCAGCGCGTAGGCGACCGTGCTGCTGGTGAGCCTGCCGACGGCGATGCCGAGCACCACAAAGGGCACGGTGCCGACCCAAAGCAGCCCGAGCCCTGCCGCCCACTGCCAGGCCGCCAGGCCGACGCCGTGAGCGGCCACGGCCGCGATCCCTACTGCCACCAGCGCCGGGAGTGCCACCAACACCCCGGCGAGGACCCGGGCGACCAGCACCCGTCCCGGGCGCAGTGGCGTGGTCGCGAGATAGTCCAACCAGCCGCCTTCCCGGTCCCGAGCGAGACGCGGGGCGGTGGCCGACAGCGCGCCCCACATGGCCCCGAAGGTGGCCATGGCCACCATGATCTCCTTGGCTGCGGGCAGGCCGAAGGTGGTGTTCGGCCCGCTGGTCTTCCCGCCGAAAACGGCCGAGAACAGTAGATAGAAGCCGACCGGGGCGGCGACGGCCAGCAGCACGTAGCGGCCGTCTCGGATGGTCCGGCTCAGCTCGAGGCGCAGGTGGCCGATCATGGCGCCGCCGTCATGGCCGTGCCCCGCGGACGTAAACCTCGACCAGCTCGGCGAGGTAGTGGTCGGGATCCATCGGGTGGACGCGGTCCATGCCAAGCATCCGCTGGAGCAGCACGAAGGCCACGAGCGCACCCATGAACGAGCGTGCAAAGACGTAGCCATCGAGATCCCCCCGGACGTCGCCGGCTTCCGCCCTGGCTGCCAGCTCGGCGGCGAGGCCGGACGCCGCTAGGTCGATGAAGGTGACCAACCGTTCGTCGTCGGCCAGCAGCCGGTGCTCGGCCGCGAACAACATGAGCAGGTCGGCCTCGGCGTCGAGCGTGTCGATGAACGTCCGGCCCAGTACTCGGAGACGCTCCGGCAGTGGGAGCTCACGGCCGGCGCTCGCCGTCGGGCCCATCGCCGCGAACCCGGCGATGCCCTGGTCGACCACGGCCCGCAGCACGTCTTCCTTCGAGGCGAAGTGGCGGTACATGAGGGCGTCGCTGACCCCCGCCTCCCGGGCCAGCTCCCGAGTGGTGGTCGTGCGATAGCCGCCGTCGGCGAAAAGGCGCCGTGCTAGGGCTACGATCTGCGCCCGTCGTTCGTCGGCATCCAAGCGGCGTGCAGCCATTGGGCAATAATAAGCGAGCGACCGCTTAGTACGCAAGGTCGCACCGTGAGTCGCGCTACTTGTGGGCGAGACCTGATGCCCGTCCACCGCTCGCGTGCCGAACAGGCGGGCCCGGCCCGAGGTAACGAGGGCGCTCGTGGAGTCCGTGGTCGCGGCGAAGCCCTCCGCTATCGGCTTCCCCTTTACGGTGACGTTCGGCCCGATTACACTGCGGTCCTGGGTAGTGAGGACTTCTCAAAAGAACGGCCCTTAGCCTAGCCCGAAAAAAGGAAAGGAGAGCCGCACATGAAGGGCTTCAAAAAATTCCTGATGCAGGGCAACCTCATCGTGATCGCCGTCGGCCTCGTCATCGCACTTGCCTTCAGCACCTTGATCAAGGCCTTTACCGACAACGTCATAACCCCTCTCGTCAACGCGGCAGAGGGTAGTGGGGCGGCTGGTAAAGCACTCGGTTGGACCATAAACGGTCAGCGGATCGATATCGGTGCTTTCATCGCTGCAGTCGTCTACTTCATCATTTTCGTGTTCGTGATCTATTTCCTGATGGTGGTCCCTTATCGGGCTTACATGAAGAGGCGGGGGACAACCGTCTTCGGTGACCCTCCGGCGACCAAGACCTGCCCGGCGTGTATGTCGAGCGACCTGCCAGTTGCAGCTACGAAGTGCAAGTACTGCGCGACGGATCTGGTAGCCGCCACAGATATGGCCAGCGCGCAGCTGGCCGCCGGCCGCGATTAGCGTCTGACAAGGTCGAGCTGGTCCCCCCGAGAGGTCCCGTCCCCTACCGCAGCTCATAGGAGGCAGCCCCATGCAGGCACCATCCGAGACAGCGACCGGAAGAGCCGCTCCTTCTCGGCCCATCATCGTGACCACAACCGAGAACATCCCCGGGACCAGGGTCGTGCAGATCATAGGCCACGTATTTGGCCTCACCGTGCGGTCCCGGAGCCTCGGTGGCAATATCGCGGCCGTCTTGAAGAGCCTCCTCGGGGGGGAGATCCGGTCCTACGTCAAGCTGAACGAGGCCTCCCGGCGCCAGGCGCTCGACCGCATGGTGGAGAACGCCGCTGCGATGGGGGCCAACGCCGTGACCATGATGCGCTTCGACTCCACCGAGATGGACCGGAGCATGAGCGAGATTGTCGCCTATGGCACCGCCCAGGTGGTCGAGTGGACCTCCTCCCCCGCCACGCAGTGAGCGCCCGGGGCTGAGCGGACCTCCATGGGTATCGTAGGATGGGTCGTCCTTGGGGTGGTGGTCGCGGGGATCATAGTTGCTATCCTCGGCTGGGACCGCTACCGGGGCAACTCGAAGAGGACCAGCGACAGCAGCGCTTCCCAGCCAACGGGCGAGGTGTTCAACGACCCCGCGAGCGGGCAACGGATGCGAGTATGGTACAACTCGACCACAGGGCAGCGCGAATACCGTCCCGAGTAACGACGTAAGGCGCGGCCGGCGGGGTGCTTGTCCCGCGGAGGCCCGTCTCGGAGCGACCTGTGCTCCCCAACATAGGCCTTCGAGCAGGAGGAGCAAGCTGGACGAGGGACGCCCTGCCCTCAGCGCGCCCGGCCCAAACGGCTATAGGCAAAGGCGAACACGACTAGACATGAACGCCACATAAAGCTAGACAACTTTTTACCCGGCTCCCCGGCGCCGCCGACCGAGCGGCGGGCCCCGGGTGTGCACGGCACGGGGCACGAGCAGCCGACCGGCCCGGCTTACGATCTTTAGCACCGTGCCCAACCCGCTGCCGAGACGATCGCGGTCATCCTCCTGGCGGTGACTCTGGGCGGCGCCTTTGCCCGGCCCCGAGGGTGGCCGGAGGCCGCTTTCGCGGTCCCCGCCGCACGCCTTGCTCGCGTCAGGGCTCCTACCCCTCCGCCAAGCCGCCGCGGAAGCCAGGGACCTGGGCCAGACCATCGGCTTCCCCGGCACCGTCGTGCTCAGCCTCGACGCCACGGCTGGCGCAGAGGAGGACCGCCTCGCCGGCTTCACCCGCTCGGGCCAGCGCGCGCCTTGCTCTTGGGCACAGGGCTGCCGGTGCCGCCGCTGTGGGTCGGCGGGACCTCCTTGGCTGCCCTTCGCCGCGTGGCACGTTTCGGGGACGGTTGGTTATCGGGCCTTCAGACCCCCGCCGAGTTCGAGGCTTCCTTGAGCCGCTTGCGCCAATTGACGGAGGAGGAAGCGAGCCCACGCCCGCTGGCCGGGATGGTGCTTCACGTCGCGGTCGGCGCCGCCCCTTGGCACGACCTTGCTGCCCAGAGCGCCGCTGGCATGCAGTCGTTATACGGCGTCCCTGTCCAGCGAGCCGAAGAGCTTGCCATCGGTGGCACGCCCGAACAAGTGGCCGGTGAGCTCGCTCGCTACCTCGACACGGGCGCGGTCCAGCTCTGCCTTGTCAGCAACGTCCTACCCTGGTCCGAGTCCTGGCCGATGCTTGCCGAAGTCCGCCGCGTCCTGCTCGGTAGGTGGCAACTTCCGGGTCATCACCAGGGAAAGAGGCTGGTCCTGGCAGGAAGCGCGGTACGGAGCCAAGACCAAGGTGGAGTTTAATGCTGAACGGCTCCTCCACGGCACCTGCAGGGCCCGCCCGAGCTCTCCTTGGGGCAGCGGCGTGCTGTCGCGCTCGCCAAGGCCGTGTGCCTCGGGGTCGCCTCCGAGCACGTACAGCGGCGTGGTCCGCGCCGCGTCGCCCCTGCCGCGGTGGAGCCCATCGTCCCCCATGCCGTGGTCCCCGGTCACGTAGAGCTTGTGCTCTCCAGACCGGGATAGTGCACGGCACTGAGCTATGGCTGATCGACGAGCCAGTGCGCGAGAGCCGAGGCGGTCGCACGATGATGCTCCATCCGAAGCGGCACGGTGACCAGGCCCCACAGCCACACGGTAACTGCGGGGCAGGCTGTCGCCCCTCACTACTAAGAAGTTAGCAGTATTGTAGTATGTTTGTATGATGAGTAAGCAGCGGCTGTCGGCCTCCGTCGATGCCGATCTCCTCCGCGCTGCACAGACAGCCGTGGACGAAGGAAGGGCCACCAGCGTCAGTGCTTGGGTCAACGGCGCCCTCCGGCTAAAGGCGGAGCATGACAAGCGGATGCAGGCCCTCGACTCCTTCCTGGCTACCTACGAGGCAGAGCACGGGGTGATCACCGAAGTTGAGATCGACGAAGCGGCCCGCCGGGCGCGGTCACGGGCGACGGTTGTTCGGTCGGCACCAGCCAAGACGGCCAAGTCGCATCGCGGGGTGGTGGCATGACCCTCCTCCTCGACGCCGGAGCTTTCGTGGCGGTCGAGCACGGCGACCGGGACGTCGTCGCCCTGGTGAAACGCGAGCGGTTGGCCCAACGCTCGCCCCTCAGCCATGGCGGCATCGTCGCCCAGATCTGGCGCGGCGGCTCGGGCCGTCAGGCTGAGGTCGCACGCCTGCTCCGCGGCGTCGACGTGAGGGCGCTCGACGAGGAGCTAGGCAAGAAGGCGGGCGTGCTCCTGGGCCGCAGCGGCACCGAGGATGCAGTAGATGCGGCTCTCATTGCTCTTGCCGCCGACGGCGACGACATCCTCACGTCCGACCCCGGGGACTTCGGGGCCCTGGCCCAAGCCGCAAGCGTCCACCTCGACCTGGTGCCCGTGTGACGGTGCGGTGAGTCCCCTTCGCGCCCACGACTTGCCCAAAGTTGGACTGCCGCCACGCCAGTCGGGAACTACAACAGACCGCCCCGCGAACGGTACCGCTGGGGGTGGCCTGACTACCCAGCCACGATCTCTTGACATACGACGGCTCCCCCCGCGTACAAGTGGCCGACAGGAGCACCGGTCCACCCTTCTGCCCACGGTGGGCGCCCTAGGTTACAGGCGAGCAACGGGGGCCCTTGGGCTGCTGTTACCAGCAACCTCCTACAACGGTCCTCGTGACAGCAGCAGCAAAAAGCAGGTCGTGGAAGTCCGAGATGTGCTGCTCCGAAATGTGCTGCTCCCGCGACAGGGCCTGGCCCGGGCGCGGCAAAAGACACAGAGCGCGAGGTGCCGGCGCCAACCACAGGCGCGGCGCTGACGGCGGTGCGGCTCGTACCGTGCCAAATGCTCACGGTCGCCGCCAGGAGCCGCGGCGCCCGGCTCTCCCATCCACAGGGCTACGACGATGGCGGCCGCCAAGCCGGCAAGGCCCACCGCCGGGCCCGCCAATGCGATGGCACCGAGGCCGACGATGCCCGAATCGACGAGCGGGCCCGCCGTGGTGCCGCCAGCAGGCAGCCGATCAGGCCAGCCACGAGCATCACCCCCGCGAGCTGCCCCGAACGCCGTTCGCCGAAGCGAGCGATGAGCCGCCCGGAGGGGAGGTCGGAGAGCATCGTGCCCAAGCTGTTCAAAGCCACGACCAGCGCCGCCTCGGCCGTGGACGCATGCACCTGCTTGGCCGCGTAGACGAGCACCGGGACCATGGCTCCTTGGCCGGTGGCGATCACAAGGTTGGGGAGGTACACGCGCAGCCAGAGCGGCCTGATCGCCCTGGACGGGCCGGGTGCTGTCCCCACGGGCCAGGAACCCTACTGGGGAACCCGGGCCCGGGGAAACCTGGGCCCGGGGAAACCTGGGCCCGGGGAAACCTGCCAAGGCCGTCCCACCCTTTCCCCGCCGGCAGCCGCCCTCCGCTTATTATCTCTTGCACCGTGCCGGGAACTCTCGCTCTGGCCATCGCGGCCCTGCTCCTGGCCGCGACCCTCGGCTTCGCCGTCGCCCGGCCAAGGGGATGGCCAGAGGCGGCCTGCGCCGTGCCGGCGGCGGTACTGCTACTCGTGGTGGGCGTGCTCAACACCGGGCAGGCCAGCGCCGAAACGGCGAGCCTCGCCCCGACGATCGGGTTCCTCGCTGCGGTCCTGGTGCTCGCCGCGCTCTCCGACCGCTACGGGCTGTTCGAGGCCGCCGGCGCGTGGATGGCGGCCGGCGCCCGGGGCCGCCCGCTCGTCCTTCTCGCGCTCGTGTTCGCTATCACGAGCGCGGTCACGGCTGTCCTCAGCCTGGACGCCACCGTGGTCCTGCTCACGCCGGCCGTCCTCACGACCGTGGCGAGGCTGCGGGTGCGGGCCAAACCGCACGCCTACGCCTGCACACACCTCGCCAACTCGGCGTCGCTCTTGCTCCCGGTCTCCAACCTGACCAACCTCCTCGCCTACCGGGCGAGCGGCCTCTCCTTCGAGCGCTTCGGTGCGACCATGGCGCTGCCGTGGGTGGTGGCGGTGGCGGTCGAGTGGGTGGTGCTCAGGCGCTTCTTCGCGACCGACCTTGTAGGCCACGGGGAGAAAGGGGCGCCATCGCGACCTCCAGTCCCTTTCTTTGCATGCAGCGTTCTGGGGTTCACCCTCGTCGGGTTCTTCGTGCTCTCGCTTTTCCACGTTGACCCAGCCTTCGCGGCCCTCGGGGGCGCCGCGGCCCTGGGCGTGCCTGCGCTCCTCCGCCGGCGGGTGACGCCACGCGACCTCGCGTCGGCGGTCGACCTCCCGTTCCTCGCCTTCGTGCTCGCCCTTGGCCTCCTCGTAAAGGCCGTCGCGGTCCATGGGCTCGGCTCGGCGGTCACCCACCTGCTGCCCACCGGCGCCTCGCTCTGGTCGCTCATGGCGATAGCTGCAATCGCAGCCGCCCTCGCCAACGTGGTCAACAACCTCCCGGCCGTGCTGCTTTTGCTCCCGGCTGCGGCAGCCGCCGGCCCCGGCCAGGTGCTCGCCGTCCTCGTCGGGGTCAACACGGGGCCCAACCTCACATACGTCGGTTCGCTGGCCACGCTGCTCTGGCGCCGCACCCTGCGCCGGCACGGCGAGCAGCTCGATACCTCGGAGTTCCTCCACCTCGGGGTGCTGAGCGTGCCACCAGCGCTCGTAGCGGCGACGGTCGCCCTCTGGGTGTCGCTCAAATTGGTGGGATGATGCAGCCGTGAACGTGGTCGTCTGGCTGGTCGAGGGTACCTGGGAGGGCTGTCTCGCCGCCGCCGCCCCTGCCCTCCCCGCCGGCACCGACCTGTCGTTGCTCCACGTCACGCCGGGCGACTTGGACGAACTGCCCGGGGCCGCCGCCGGCGGGCTCCTCGGGAGGGACCACCACCCCGCCACCACCCCGGGCGGCGGTCACCCGTACCAGCAGGCGGCCGACGTCGTGGCGTCGGACATCCTGGTCGCTGCGGCCAGCCAGCTCGGCCGTGACGACCTCCGATTGCTCAACAGGCACGGGAGGGTCGAGCGGGAGGTCGTGGCCGCAGCCGCGGGAGCGGACCTGCTAGTGATGGCACGCGACGGCGACCGCCGCCGCCTCGGTCCGCATAGCCTGGGCCACGCCACTCGCTTCGTCGTCGACCACGCTCCGTGCTCGGTGCTCCTCGTCTGGCCGGACGAACCGCCCGGCATCGAGTCCATACCGCCACCTAAGCACGGCCCGCCCGAGCACGGTCCCCCAGCTCTCCCGCCCCGCGGCCCCCCCTGAGAGGCTTGCGACGCGAGGAGTTGCGCTAGCCCTTCTTCGTCTCGTTGAAGAAGCGCTCTGCCTTCAGCCTTCAGACGCTTCTGTCGTCCCGCTGTGGCTGCTGCACCCCATGATGCTCCCGACCTCAGTGAGCGTCGTCACCCAGCGTTATCACAAGTATCTGATATGGGCCTAGAAGGTGCGGCAACCGCTCGACCGTGACCGGCTCGCTGACCTCCGCGCCGCGACCGACGCCTGAGCGACCGGAGGTTCGACCGGGCAGGACGGCCCCACTTCGTTAGGCCTTCTCAGACGAGGTCATGACGTGCGCCCAAGCCGCGAACGACTGCTAGGGCTCCTTGACAGTCCAGCCGCGACGCCGGAGCTCGGCAGCGAGCTGCTCGGCAGGCAGGTGCCGCAACAGTTGCTCCTGTGCCGACAGCACCGCCGCGGGGACAGCGGCCAGGGGTGTTTCGCCCTCCCCGCCCTGGAGCCGCCGGATGAAAGCGTCCGCCTCGTCGCGAGTGAACTTGCCGGCGGCCTGGCGTTGAGTGAGCCCCATCGGGCCGCGTGCGTCGCGGAAACCGGAATGGCCGGCGGCCTCAAGAAGCGCCAAGAGTTGCTGCACCTGCCTTGTCGATGCCGGTGGGCCTGACTGTTGACCGAACGCCATCACGACCAGTCTTGCCTATGTCGGGTGCGGAGAGGGCGTCGCAGAAGGCGTTCCCGCCCGGGCCGAGCGGGCCCAACGGTACGTCCAGGGCCTACGCCCAACGCGTGAAGTGGCCCCTGATCGCCCCTGCCCGCTCGGCGAAGCGGCGCAACCAGCGCCGCACCATCCAGGTCGGCAGCCCGAGGTCGGCAGCTATCCGGCGGTGCCCGACCCCGGCCGCCTTGGCCTCGATCGCCTCGCCGATGACCGCCACCTCGTTACGACGTCTGACCAGACCGTCGTCGCCCACCAGGACGTGGGTCGTCCTGCAGGAACGGCACATACCCGACGCGGACGCACCCTGTCCTCCCTGCCCCCTCGGCGCCTCAGCGCCGGGGGCCGGGGCATGGCTCCAAGGGCCGAGCACCCCCGTGCACGCCGGCCAAGCGAGCAGGCCCGCCTTCAGCTCCGACTCGACCACCGCTTCGTCAGTCCCTACCATGAGCACAGGTGCCTCCAGGCATCGTTTGGAGGGGCCTTCCCGATGTCTCGTGAAATTCAACGGGAGGGCCCTTGCGCGTCCGAGGACACCTCCATCGTGACGGCCCCCGTCACGCTCCGCCGCCCACCAACAACTCGTTCTGTCCTCAGGGAAAGCGACGCAGAGGGACCCCTCCATCCTCAAAGGACGTGGCGCTCAACGCCCCCGACTGGAAGCCGGGGCTGCCTTGGGTCATGACCGCCGTCTTGAAGGGGACCGAGCGGGCACGCGCGGAGGAGGTC
>JBOGGK010000541.1:0-9063 GCA_050744045.1 Acidimicrobiales bacterium
TGCTGTGGCCGAGCAACACTGGCTTTCCTGGCGGCCCGCTACCGCCCGGCCCGCTACCGCCCGGCCCGCTACCGCCCGGCCCGCTACCGCCCGGCCCGCTACCGCCCGGGTCGGCGCCCAGCCCCACCCCGGGCGGAGAGGCCAGGGCCAACAAACCGTCGATATCGCCCAGCAACAGCCGCAACCGCCCCGTGTCGGCTCGCCTCCCCTGCGAGTGGCCATGGCCGCGAAAGTCCATCGCCCATACCGGCCGGCCCGCACCAGCGAGCAGGTGGGCCACCTGGCGCCACCGGCCGACATGCCCACCAAAACCGTGCAACATGACCACCGCCGGCCCCCGCGCTCGGCCCCTTTCAGGCCAGTGTTCGACCGACAGGGTCAAGCCGCGTTCGCGTACCAGCGCCTCGAGCACGCCATCGGACCGGGCTCGGTTCGCCCCGGCTCCGGGCGGGCCTAGATGTGCTTCGGCAACCACTCGATGAACCAGTAGATGCGGTAGATCATGTAGCCGGTCACGCCCACGACCAAGAGCTTGAAGTGCCAGGGGGCCCCCTTCGCCCTGGCCGTAGAGGACTTGGGCACGCTCGCCGGGGCCGGACCTGGCGCTTCGAGCGGCTCTCCAGGTGGCTCGGTGGGCAGGACGGCCCGCGGCGACGGCCCGCGTAGCTGTAGGGCCAGGGGGCCCGACGTTGGGGCAGGGGCGGCCAGCACCCTCCTGCACCTCGGGCAGCGCCCGCCGGCGCCCAGTTCGGGGGGGTTCCAGAACTTGCTGCAGTCGTCACACCACGGCAACGACGCTCTCCTGTCGCACGAGGACCAGGCTACGGCCGCGAACGGCCGCAGCCGGCGCCATACTCGTGCTCACCACGGGACCCAGCCGGCGTTAGCCTCTGGTTGATGCCGGCATCGGATCTGATCGGAGCGTTGCCCCCGTACCTGGCCGCCGCGGGCCACCCGTTCCACCTGTCCAACGTCTTGCCCCAACCCTGGTTGGCGGCGGCCGGGATCGTGTGCGCGGTGGCGGCGTTCGTCTGGGCGCGTGCCGCGTCCCGGCTCTCCCAGGCGGCCCGGCGTATCGAAGAGGAAACCCTTACCTCGGGCACGACCGCTGAAGCGGCCCGGTTGGCGAGGACCGCCTTCAACCGGGACCTCCACGCCGCCGCCTTGTACGCCGTGCTCGCCGGGGGGCTCATCCTTGCCTCTTTCTCCAAGTCCCCCTGGTTCGAGCTCCTCCTGCTGGCGGTGAGCGTGCCCGCAGTCGTCTCGCTGCGCTACGCCCCCCGCTTCTTGGCAGAAGCGCGACTGGCCGAGCAGCGGTCCCGCCTCGAGCGGCGCGCTGAGGAAGTCCTGGCCCAAGAGGAACTGGCCCCCCGGCGGTGGGCCGCCCGGCTGGCGCCCGAGACCCTGCCCGTCTACGACGGCTTCGACATCGGCTTTGTCTACGAACCGGGCACCGGGGTCATGGCAGGCGATTTCTACGACGTTTTCCCGACCGGGCCCAAGCGGCTCGCCGTGGTCATCGGCGACGTCGCCGGGCATGGCATCGAAGCGTCGATAACGGCGTTCCAGGTGAAGCATGTGCTGCGCATCTTCCTGCGCCAGTACCGTGACCCAGCGCAAGTGCTCGAAGAGATCAACCAGACGCTTAGCACCATGGGGCGGCCGGAGGACATGGTCTCGGTGTGCATCCTCGTGTTCGACACCGAAGCGCGGACCTTGCGCCACGCGTCGGCCGGGCACCCCCCGGCTTTCGTCTGGCACCGGGGCGAGACCCAACCTCTTGCCGCCACCGGGCCGCTGTTGGCGCTGGACCCCAACGCAACCTACTTCTCGCGGGACATGCCGCTCGAGATCGGCGACTTGGCTGTGCTCTACACCGACGGCCTTACCGAAGCTCGCTCCGGCGGCCAACTCTTCGGAGAGGAGAGGGTCGCCCACGTAGTGCGCCGGGACCCGGGGCAGGACACGACGATCATCTGCAAGGCCCTGCTGGAGGCGGCCCGCGACTTCTCGTCACTGCTGATAGACGACGTAGCGGTAATGGCCATCCGCCGGGTCTGAGACAGGCCCGTGCCGGCGGTGCCGCTTCTCAGCTGGCCCGCCGGCGCACTCTCAATTTGAGCGGCGTGGGGCCGAAACTGAACCGCTCCCGGATCGAGCGCTCCAGGTAGCGCAGGTAACTGGCAGGCAACTGCTTGGAGGTGAACAAGGTGAAAGTCGGCGGGTCGCTGGCGCCCTGTGTCGCGTAGAGCACCCTGGCCCCGTGGGGGGCGGGGTGGGCGGATTGGGCGGCGGCGAGCGCCTGGTTGAGCGAGGCCGTCGGGACGCGCCGGCGGTAGGCCTGCACGGCACCGGCGAGCGCCGGGTAGAGCCGGTGGGTGTTCCTACCCGTTTTGGCACTGATCTCGAGCGCCGGGGCATACGAGACAAAGCCGAGCATGTCGGCCACGTCGGCCCTCACTCGCCGTTTGGCCTCCTCGTCGAGCAAGTCCCATTTGTTGAGCACAACTACGATCGGGTTGCCGGCGGCGTCGACCCTTTCAGCCAGGCGCTGGTCCTGGCGGGTGACGCCGCTGCTGGCGTCGATCACGAGCAGCGCCAAGGTCGCCGCGTCGATCGCCTGGAGCGCCCTCACCATCGAGTAGTACTCCGCGCCGTCGGCGTGCTTGGTGCGCCGGCGCATCCCCGCGGTGTCGACAAAACGGACCGGGCCGTCAGGCGTCTCGACCAGGGTGTCGATGGTGTCCCGGGTCGTGCCCGGCAGGTCGTGCACTATCGAGCGCTCGTCGCCTATGAGCCGGTTGAAAAGGGTGGACTTGCCCACATTGGGGCGCCCTACGATGGCCACTGAAATAGCGCCGCGCCCCTCGGCCTGGTCCAACGAGGGAGCCAGTTCGGTTCCGGGCACCTGACGAGGGGGCTCCGGGGACAGAGCGAGCAGCAAAGCATCGAGCATGTCCCCGGTGCCCCGCCCATGGAGGGCCGAGACCGGCCACGGTTGAGGAAAGCCCAGCTTGGCGAACTCCCAGATGGAAGCCTCGCGGGGCTCGTTGTCAACCTTGTTGACTGCCAGCACTACCGGGCGGCCCGAACGCAGCAAGAGCCGTGCAACTTCGGCGTCCTCCCCGGTCGGGCCCACGGTAGCATCGACCACGAACACGATCGCGTCTGCCTCTTCGATCGCACGGCGAGCCTGCGCAGACACCAACTTGTCCAGCGCCACCCCGCCGGGCTGCCAGCCACCGGTGTCCACAAGGGTGAGCTCATGGCCCGCCCATTCGGCCTCCAGTGCCTTGCGGTCGCGCGTCACCCCGGGGCGCTCCTCGACGATCGCCTCGCGCCGGCCGAGGACGCGGTTGACCAGTGTGGACTTGCCTACGTTGGGCCGCCCAACGACGGCGACGGTGGGCCGGCGGGAGGGCGCCAGGCCGGGCCCTTCAGGGCCGGAGCCCACCGGGCCCGGGTGCGCCGAGCCTCGATCGAGCGGCCGGGATTTCACCGGACGGGCGGGCGCCGGGCCGGCGCCAGCCCAAGCGCGCGCCGCAGCGAGCGCCCGTCTGACCCGACCACCTCGACCCGCCGGGGCAGATCTTCGGGTCGCATGCCGTCCAGGAACTTCCCCCCCGACAGGCAGCTATCGGGGACCAGGTAGCGGCACCCCTCGGGCGCCCCGGCCAAGGTGGCAAACAGGTCGGCGCCGGTCAGCAGGCCCGCCACCGCGGTGTTCCCGCCGAAGAAGTCATTGCGCACCCCGACCACTTCGACCTCGGGCGCCACTGGGGAAATAAGGGGGGCAAGCACCCTGGCGCCGTACTCGCCCGTGAGGACCGTGGTGGCGACCGGCTCGGCGAAGAGCGCACGCCCAGCGTCAGTGCTCGCTGGCTGTGGGGCCTGTGGAGCGCGTGGTGCCCGATAGCCGAGCGCGGGTGCCCCGTCGACGGAGCGGAAAAAACCGCTCGGGCCCCTTTCCCCGATTTCTTCCTCGAGGTCGCGGCCGGAGAACTCGGCCTCGAACGCCCGTGCCATCCCGACCCCGTTGTCGTGTTGGGCGACCGCGCCGTAGCTCTCGAGAGCGGGGAACTCCCGCTCGGCCAGGAGGTAGTACTCGTCGGCAGCGTATGCCAGGCGCCGGCCGAGGCAAGCCTCGAAGATGCCTTGCCACTCCTCGACCAGGTCGACCACGGCCGCGGCTTCAGCCCGGGTGTGCGGGCGCATGGCCTCCTCCCGGTTGAAGCGGCTGATCCCGAGCGGGACGCACGCCACGCTGGCGAGCTCGGGGTACTCGTCGAGGACCCCTGCCATCGTGGCTTCCAGGACGGCGGCGTCGTTCACTCCCGGGCATACGACTACCTGGCCATGGACCTCGATGCCGGCGCTGAGCAGTGCCCGTAGCCAGCGCAGGCTGGTGGCGCCTCGCGGGTTGCGCAACATGCGGGCACGGACGTCGGGGTCGGTGGCGTGGATAGACACGAACAACGGCGACAGCCCCTCGGTCACCACCCGTTCGAAGTCCGCCTCGGTGAACCGGGTAAGGGTCGTGAAGTTCCCGTAGAGGAAGGAGAGGCGGTAGTCGTCGTCACGCATGTACAAGCTCTTGCGCAACCCCTTGGGCAACTGGTGTATGAAGCAGAACTCGCAGTGGTTGTCGCAGGTGCGGACCCGGTCGAACAGTGCCGCGTCCACTTCCATGCCGAGCGGCTCGCCCCCAGCCCGGCTCAGGGCCAATGTCAGCTCGACGCCGCTACGGGCGACCTCGATGCCGAACGCGTCTTGGTCAGCCAGCAACTGGTACTCGATGATGTCCCTGGGGACCTGGCCATCCAGGGCAACGAGCTCGTCACCGCTCAGGACACCGGCTCGGTCGGCGGGGGACCCGGGGGTCACCGCCACCACTCGGGGCAAGGCCATGGCGGCACAGGATACCAAGCTGCGCCGGCGACTCAGGGCGCTAGGCCGCCGTGGGGCGAGCCGTCAGGCGCCCGCCAGCCGGCGGGGTGAGGCGGTAGCCTTGGGTCGTGTGGAAGTCGAAAGGGTCCTGCTCGCTTCGCCTCGGGGGTTCTGCGCCGGCGTCGAAATGGCCATCAAGGCGCTGGCCTGGATGGTGCGGGTCTTCGACCCTCCCGTTTACTGCTACCACGAGATCGTCCACAACCAGGTGGTCGTCGACCGTTTCCGCCAGCTCGGGGTCGTCTTCGTCGATGACGTGGCCGAGGTCCCCCCGGGCCGGCCTCTCATGCTGTCTGCGCACGGGTCGGCCCCCGAAGTCGTGGGAGCCGCCCGCGCCAAGGGCGGCGCCGTAGTCAACGCGGTCTGCCCGCTCGTGACCAAGGTGCACCACGAGGTGAAGCTGCGGGCGTCCAAGGGCTACTCGATCATCTACGTGGGTCATGAGGGCCACGAAGAGGCCGTAGGGACAATGGCCGTGGCGCCCAAGGCCATCCACCGGGTGGAGAGCGTAGAAGAAGTGCTCGAGATGCCCGAACCCGAAGGCCCGGTGGCATTCCTGGCCCAGACGACCCTGGCCGTCGACGAGTGGCACAGCATCCTCGAAGCGGCGCAGCGGCGCTGGCCGGACCTCTGGGTCCCGGGCAGGAGCGATCTGTGCTTCGCCACCACCAACCGCCAGGCGGCACTGCGGGCTATCGCCGGCCGTTGCGACGCCATGGCGGTGATCGGGAGCGCCAACTCGTCGAACACACTGGCCCTCGTCCGCACGGCTTCGGCGGCCGGATGCCCGCGGGTCCTCAGGGTCAACCGGGCCGACGAGCTCCCCGATGACCTGGCCGGGACCGTCGGGGTGATCGCTGGGGCTTCTGCCCCCGAGGCCCTCGTGAACGAGGTCCTCGCCCGCCTGGCGCCGGCCCGGGGGACCGAGGAGGTGCGGGCCGTGCCCGAGGCCGAGTATTTCCCTCTCCCACGCGAGTTGCGCGAGGTGCTGAGGAACCTGTCAGCAGCGTTGGCGGCGTTGGCCTTCGCCCGCCCCGGCTGCCCCGAAGGCGCCGCCGCACCCGAGCAGGCCCCCCTCGACGGCCGGGACGTGTCGGCCGCCAAAGTGCTGACCGCCCTCGGCTGAGCGTCGACCGGGCTACGAGCGGCAGCCACCAGCCACGGTGCCGAGGGTACTTGGCGTCGAACCGGTGCCGGGGGTTGTAGAAAGGGCTCATGGCCATAACCAAGATCCCCTTCGGCCGGACGGGCCACGACAGCAGCCGCGTCGTGTTCGGCGCCGCCGCCCTGTCCAGCGTCACCCAGGCCGACGCAGACCGCACCTTCGACGTGGTAATGGGGGCCGGCATCAACCACATCGACGTCGCCGCCAGTTACGGTGACGCCGAGGAGCGCATCAGCCCCTGGCTGGCCCGGGCCCCCGGCCACTTCTTCCTCGCCACGAAGACCGGGGAGCGCACGAAGGAGGAGGCTCGCGAGCAGTTGGAGCGTTCCTTGGAGCGCATGGGCGTGGACCACGTCGACCTGTGGCAGCTGCACAACCTCGTCGACCCGATCGAGTGGGACACGGCGCTCAGCCCGGGAGGGGCCCTGGAGGCCGCCGTCGCCGCCCGCGACGAGGGGCTGGTCCGCTTCATAGGCATCACCGGGCACGGGACGCAGGTGGCGGCTACCCATCGCCGCTCGTTGGAGCGCTTCGACTTCGACTCGGTGCTGCTGCCCTACAGCTACGTGATGATGCAAAACGAGTACTACGCCTCGAACTTCGAGGGACTGGTGTCGACCTGCGCCGAGCGGGGCACCGCCGTCCAGACGATAAAGTCCATCGCCGCCGCCCCTTGGGGAGGCCGTCCCCAGACCCACGCCCCGTGGTACGAGCCACTTACCGAGCAGCAAGACATCGACCTCGCCGTGTGGTGGGTGCTCGGACGGGCGGGCTTGTTCATGGACAGCGTGTCCGATATCGAGGTACTGCCCAGCCAGCTCGATGCCGCTTCCCGCTTCACCCGGCGCCCTTCGGACGAGGAAATGGGGGCGCTGACCGACCGCCGCCACCTCGAGCCGCTTTTCGTTTAGGCGCCAAGTTCCCGGGGCCTCGCTGAGCTGGCCTGGACCGGGCCCGGTCACCCTGGGCCGGGCCGGGGCTAGCGCCCTCGGTAATCTGACTGCCGTGCGGGCCGTGCGGGAGCAACGGCTGGTCTTCGGCGAGGTCGCCGAACTGTACGACCTGGCCCGGCCGAGCTACCCGGCGCCCTTGGTGGACGACGTCGTCCGCATGGCTGGGCGCTCGGCCCGAGCCGTCGACGCCGGCTGCGGGACAGGCAAGGCGACTACGCTGCTCGCGGCGCGGGGGCTGGCAGGCGTCGGCGTGGAGGCCGACCTCGCCATGGCCGAGGTAGCAAGGCGCAAGCTGGCCGCCTACCCCGCTTGGAGGGTAGACGTCAGCGACTTCGAGCGGTGGCAGGCCCCTGCCGGTGACGGCCCCTTCGACCTGGTGTGCAGCGCTCAGGCCTGGCACTGGCTCGACCCGGAGGCCCGTTTGCGCAAAGCTCACAACCTGCTTCGCGCCGGGGGCTGGTTGGCCCTTTGGTGGAACCGGCCCGCTGTCGACCAGGCGCCGGGCGGCCCGCCTCCCGGCGGTAGTCGCTCGGCGGCCATACGCGCCCTGATCGAGGAGATCTACGCCGAGGTCGCGCCCGAGATAGCCGGTACCGCCCCGACCATGGGCGACCCGCAGCCCCCCGGGGAGCGGGGCTTCCCCCCCGAGCTCACCTTCAGTGATCCCGTGCGCAAGTCGTACGAGTGGTCGCGGGAGTACAGCGCAGACCAATGGGTCGCCCTCTTGCGCACCCAGTCGGACCACCGCCTCCTCCCGCCTCAGCGCCTGCACGAACTGACCGGGCGCGTCCACCGCGTGATCGACGCCCAAGGTGGCACCTACCTGCACCACTACGCCTGCTGGCTGTGGGCGGCGCAGAAGACCTGACGAGCCCCTCGCGGTGGTGGACGGGCGGGCCGGCCATAGGGCCGGAGCGGTGACGCCGGCCTCCGTCACTTCCCAAAGCCCCGAGCGGCCAGCACGACGTTGATGTTGCCGGATCCGTCGCTCGGGTAGATCACCCGGTGATACCTCGGGCCCTGGGGGACGCCTATGTGGGTCGAGCCTCGGGGTCTATGGCGCTCGGGACCTCGTAGAACAGGCCCACCCCGCCCGGCGCCGCCCCGCCCCGGCGGTCTCGTTGCTCGGCGAGCGCACTTGGTGGTGGCCGAGCCGGCACAAGTCCGGTAGCCGACACTAGCAGGTCGCGGGCCCGCCCGAGCCGGGCCACTACCGTGGTGAGCGTGCCTCTCACCGACGCGGAGGAGCGCGTCCGCCGGATCTGCATGGCGCTGCCCGCGGTGACTGAGAAGCTCACCCACGGCGCGCCCGGGTTCTTCGTCGGCAAGCAGTTCGTGATGCTGTGGCCCGACGGTCACCACGACGACCGCTTTGCCCACCTCTGGTGCGCGGCACCGGCCGGTGAACAAGAGGCCTCCGTGGGGACCGACCCGGAACGCTTCTTCCGGCCGCCGTATGTCGGGGGACGCGGCTGGCTCGGCGTCCGCCTCGACGTGCGGGTCGATTGGGACGAGATCGAGTCGTTCTGCGAGGCCGCCTACCGAAGCGTCGCTCCGGGCAAGCTGATCGCTCGCCTGGATGCCTTCGCCTGGCCGGGCAGCTGCCAGGTGTCGGAGGGGAACTTGGTGCCGTCGCAGCCTCCGAACTGCAAGAAGCGGTGGGCGGGGGCGTCGTAGGCGAACCCGGTCCCGTTGTCGTAGGCGAACCCGGTCCCGTTGTCGTAGACCGCGACGGCCCCCGATTGGGAGAACTGCTCGGTGTAGCCCTGGTGTAGCCCCCCGCGCCCTCTGTGTCAGCACCAGGCCGGCCACGACGGGCACAGGCCATCGCGACTGACGCCCTCTGCAGCCGTAGTCTTACGCTCGTCATTACTACTAAACCCGAATCCACCGATTAGGGCAGGCCGAGGCGCTGTGTTGTCCGAACCCGTGCGTGTTGGATAGACGAGTGCGGAGAGGGGGCCCGGCGGCTTAGCGAGGCCTGCAGTAGGCCGCGAG
>JBOGGK010000542.1:0-2654 GCA_050744045.1 Acidimicrobiales bacterium
GTGCATGGGGCATGGGTGACCGGTTTGGCATGGAGGGCGCTGGACGAGGGGGGCCTGGTCGTCAGTGGCGGCCGTGGCGTCCGCAGAAGTCGCAGCTTGCGTGGCCGTCGGGGTGTCTGCGGCCGGCCCGGTGGTCTTGGCGGTCGTGGTGCCTGCGGCCGGCGCGGCGGCCTTGGCGGTCGTGGTGCCTGCGGCCGGCGCGGCGGTCTTGGCGGTCGTGGCGTGGCGGCCACGTCGTGGCAGGCGGGTTGCTGGCCGGCTTGTCGGCCCTTGCCCTCGCGGCCTGCGGGGGGCCGTCGGCTTCGTCCAAGTTGACCCTCTCGCCCACTTCGGGCCCCTCGGGCACCGTCGTGGACATCAGCGGCGACGCCGGCCCCGGCTGCAGCCCAGGCCACAACTGGTTCGGCTTCAACTTCGGACCTTACGGCGCTCCGGCCAAGGGCCCGGCCACGGGGATGACCCCTTCGGCCCTGAAAAACGGTTCCTGGACGGTCCGCTTCCTCGTGCCCCCGTACCTGGGCGGGCAGTCGAAGCACGGCCTTGGCGCGGCCGCTACGCCCGGCCGGTACCAGTTCGTGGCCCCGGCGTGCCGCGGCCATACCGTGGCGAAGGCCTCGTTCCGGGTGACGGCCGGCCCGTCCAAGGCTACCGGGGGGCGTTACGTGGCGATCACCGCCACCCGTGACGGGCAGGGCTACTGGCTCGTGCAAGCCGACGGGCGCGTGAGCGCTTTTGGCGACGCCCGCTCGTACGGTTCTCTGGCCGGGGCGGCGGGCCCGGCGGCGTCGGTAGTAGGCCCGGCGGCGTCGGTAGTAGGGATGGCGCGCACCTATGACGGGCACGGCTACTGGTTGGTCAGTGCTGACGGCCACGTACACTCTTTTGGCGACGCCCGTCCCTACGGGTCGCTCAGCGGCGCTGCTCCCGGGCGGGCTCCGGTCACGGGCATCGCTGCCACCCCCGACGGCCGGGGCTACTGGGTGCTGGCGGCGAACGGGCACGTCTATCGCTTCGGCGACGCCCGCCTGATGGGCATGCCGAACGGCCAACTGGCACCTTATGACGCCGTCGTCGCCCGCCCGGCCGGCGGTTACGTGATCACGGCGGCCAGCGACGGCGCCGTTTACCTGTACCCCGGCGGCGTACTTTCCAGCGGCGGCCCGGGCGCCTCCCTGTCGGCGACGCTCGTGGGCACGGCGGTGACGCCGAGCGGCAATGGAACCTGGCAGGCAGGCTTAGACGGCGGGGTGGTGACCTCGGGCGACGCCGGGTTCTACGGCTCGCTTCCCGGCGAGAACGTGGTGGCCAAAATCCCCGTCACGGCCATCGCCGCCAGCCCCGACGGCCACGGCTACTGGCTGGTGAACGCCAAGGGCCACGTGTACCCCTTCGGCGACGCCCACACGTTCCCACCGGCCTCGGCCTAGCTGGCCTGCCTGCGGGGCCCCCAAACGACAAAGGCCAGAGGGGCTTCCCTCTGGCCTTTCGCCGCTTGCTCCGGGCGTTCAGCCCGGGCCAGTGCTATCAGGAGGCGATCCTGGTCCCGGCCGCCTCACGGGGATGAGACCGGAGATGAGGGCCGTGGGAGAAGGGCTGTAGTTCGGCCATCCCATGGGTGACCCGCCAGGCCTCCACCTCGTTCATGCTCATACCGGTGACCGCCGTGGCGACCCAGCCGAGGGCGAGAGCAAAATCGATCCATTGGGCGGTGGGGCCGGTGTAGACGACGGAAATGCCGATCATAGTCCCACCGAGCGCAGTCATGAGGCCGTCAAGGCTCTGCTGCACCAGGCCACGGCTGCGGTCCAGCCAGGCCGAAAGCGAGATAGCCACGACCGCGATCGCAAACGCAAACGCTACCCACCGTTCGGTCGGGTGGGAGAACTTGAGCGTCTCTACCACGATGAACCCGCCGAAGAGACCTAATACCAAATTTGTTATGTACTTGCTGTTCATTGCTTACAACCTCCGTTGAAGTCACGAGAGCGGGTATTTGCGGGGGGCCCCTCACCCCGCTCCGGCGGGGGCCACGGGGACGGCGATGAAATCTGCCAACTGCTGGCTCAGCTGAGCGAGCCTCTCGGGCACCACCTGGTACCACGCCCAGGTGCCGCGCGGCTCGCACTTGACCACGCCCGCGCGCACCAGCACTTTCAAATGGTGGCTCACCGTGGGCTGAGCCCGCTGCAGGTACGCCACGAGCTCGCACACGTACGCTCCACCACGAGGTGCTGAGCACAAGAAAGCGACCAGGCTGACCCGCAAAGGGTGGCCGAGCGCTCGGCAAGTGTTAACTACTTGCCCCAGCGCGGGCCCGCCCCCCTGGCGTCCCGGCCCCCGAGGGACCTGGCGCTCGACTCGCTGTAACTTCCTATCACGACGGCCCTTCATCGCCATCACCTGAGCACATGCTACATCGAAGTTCATTGATCCAGGCGAACTTTTGATGCCGTATCACGGGTGGCGTGCCAGGGCCCCACGGCGTGGGCACTGATGGGGCCGGAACGCACCTGGGGCTTGAGCGACCCGGTCGTGCCGGAACGCACCTGGGGCTTGAGCGACCCGGTCGTGCCGGAACGCACCTGGGGCTTTGGGCAGTTCCTCGCAGGCGGCGGCCACGCTTTGGTCGATTCCTTGCGTTTTCTGCAAGGAAT
>JBOGGK010000543.1:0-2267 GCA_050744045.1 Acidimicrobiales bacterium
GGGCCTCACCCTCGGGGATCGCTTGTTTTAGGTCTAGCTCCACCTTGACGAAGCAGTTCCGGCGAAATGAGGCAAGTTCTGCGACGACATCGGCGCGTTGACGGTAGGGAACATGAAGTGAAGGGGCCTCGGGTCATTGGAAGACGGATAACGGGACGCCGAGAATGCTTCGTGGAGGGTCCGAGGGTGAACGATGGGCGCGGCGGAGCCTTTGAGGTCCGAGTCGATGGTGCAGCAGAGCGGCCCCCGCCGACGCTCATGCAGCGAGCTCGCACTCGCGAAGCAGCGAGTGCAACTCGTTGTCGAAGGCACGCCATGCAGCCGCGACGGAGCGTGGGACGCGGCGAGATGGCCTGGTGAGGGTGTCGAGCTCGGAGAGAGTCGGCACGACGACGTGCGTGGCGAGGCGGGTGAAGAAGGTGGCGATGAAGCGACCGTAGGTGGTGACCTGGTAGCGGTGCCGTCCCGGGACGCGCTCGATGATGCCCTTGAGGCGCAGGCGTCGCAGGTCGTAGGTGGCCTGGGCGCTGGTGTAGCCGGCGTCGTAGAGCGCACCCATGTGAGCCCGCAGCGTCGCGTTGGTAAGGCCGTTGAACACCGTGTCGAAGGCGCACAGCGCGCCGAAGAGGGCGACGACACGGGGATCGCCGAAGCGAAGTCCAGGGGCGCGCTGGCCGTCGTGGACGCTCGGCATGACTACCCCTTGGAGGGTGGCGGGGTCAGGGAGCCCCGGTTGGCCGTCACCGAGTGCCTGGAGGAAGCGCTCGTTCACTTGGGCTCCGGCGTGGCGAAGGGCTCGCCAGTTCTGGGCGTTGAGGGTCTTTTTCAGGTCCAGATCGTCAGCGTTGTTCAGCGTGGTCTCCACCCGGAGTGCGTGCTCGTGCTTGAAGTAGGCCTTCGCCCCAGACGACTTGTAGCGGATCTCGATGCGGGGGTAGACGCCGCGGGTGATGACCTGGGTGGCGAAGCGTCCGGGCGTGTTCGAGCGCACCTGACGCCCGAAGACGATGCGGACCCTGTCGGGGCGCCCGAGGCTGAGATGATCCCGGATCGCGGCCTCGAACCAGGCCCTGCCGGGCTGGGGCCGATCGAACACCGCCGTGTCGGAGATCTCCATCTGGCGGACGCTGAACGCCCAGTTGGAGCCGGCGGCTCGATCGACGTCGATGAGCGGGCTCGGCAACAGCGGGAGCCAGCGGGCGATGAGGCGCTGGAGGTGTCCGGCGGAGAGCGACGCGGCGAGACGGTGGGCGAGGCCGGGGTCCTCCACCGCGCGCAGCCCGTTGTCGAGGTCCTCGTAGCCGACCCCGCGCATCTCGAGCTGGCGCTTCAGCCACTCGTGGCCGTTGGCCGAGAGGTAGAGGGGATAGGGGGCATAGGAGCACAGCCGGAAGAACGCCGGACCCCACTCGTGGTCGAAGAGGTAGAAGTACCACGAGTCGGGGACGCGCGCCTGGCGGCTGAAGCTGAAGTGGGGGTGGGCAGCAGAGCCGACGGCGGAGCTGGTGTCCTTGTAGCCGGCCCAGACCTGGACGCGCTCTTGGGCTTTGCCCACGAGGACCAGGCCCTCTCTGGCCGCGGTGGCGAAGGCAAGCTGGTAGGGGCGGGCGAGGGTCTCCTTGGACTCCTTGGACTTGAAGCGCACCACCGGCAGGTCGAGGTGCTCCACCAGACGATCGAGCTCTGCCACCATGCGGTCGTGGTTCTTGGTGAGCAGCGCCGGCGAGGGGATGTTGCGGCTGCCGATGAGCGATGCCCGGTGCAAGAGGAACGAGACGAGGCCACCCTCGTAGGCGAGTTGTGGCACGTAGCCGGCGATCCACAGGCGGTCGACGCAACGCACCCGGAGGGTCACATGCTCGGCCAGTACGCTGGAAACGGTCCCCATGGTGAGCTCCTCAGCCCGGCCGATGACAGGGCCGGACACAGTGGTTCAGTTGGCAAGGAGAACGCTATGGCGGTGGCCGCGTGGCCGGGAGGCGAACTACCTGCTTCCCCCCACGCGCCTTGCTCGCCGCGCATCGGCCAGTTCGCCGAGGGCCGGCTCTGCCGGCCCGGACGTCGTCCCAACAGCACACGGCGGCGCCAAACCGAGCGTGGCTCAGACCGCCGCCGTTCACACCGGTCGATCACCCACGCCGAGGCTCGGCGGTCTGAGGCTCGCTCGCTAGATCAGCTTCTTCGCCTCGTCTTCGGTGACGGCTGCGCCGAGCGTGGTCTAGTGGAGATCGCCGAAGGCCTCGATGCGAATGGACTGGTCGATCCCG
>JBOGGK010000544.1:0-5506 GCA_050744045.1 Acidimicrobiales bacterium
GGCCTGCGGGTGGCCGTGCGGTCACAGCGCTCGTTCGCCAAGCTGCTCGCGACCGGGCTGTCGGTCCTGCTCGCGGTCCAGGTGTTCGTCGTGGCGGGCGGGATCACCCGGCTGATCCCGGTTACCGGCATCACCTTGCCGTTCGTCTCCTACGGAGGCTCCTCGCTCGTGTCCAATTATATCCTCCTGGCAATACTGCTGCGCATTTCGGACGACAACGCCAACGAACAAGCTCTCCCCGGCACCGGCTCGCCCGCCGCCGTGGCGGTGGGCCGTGACGGGCCGACCTCCGTGGTCGCGGGCACGGCGGAGGTGGTCGCACTGTGAAAGGGATCAACGCCCGGGTGCGCCTCGCCGGGGCGGCCGCCTGTGTGCTCATCATCGCCCTTTTCGCCCAATTGAACTACCTCGAGATCTTCCATGCCAGCGCGCTCGACAACAACCCTCTCAACACCCGCGGCGTCCTGTTGCGCTACGAGCAACCGCGCGGGGCCATCATCTCGGCCGACGGCCAGACGCTGGCCGAGTCCGTCCCGAGCAAAGACCAGTACAGGTACCAGCGCGTCTACCCTGAGGGCGCCCTTTTCGGCCAGATCACTGGTTACTACTCGTTCACCTACGGCACCGACGGCCTGGAGCGCGAGTACAACTCCGCCCTGTCGGAAGCCGGCGCCCCCGTCAAGGTCCCCACCAACCTGAAACAGGTCCGCAATTTCTTCACCAACCAACCGGCCCCGGACAACTTGCACATAACCGTCCTCTCCAGCCTGCAAAAGCTGGCCGCCGCCCAGCTCGCGGGCCGGGCGGGGGCGGTGGTCGCCGTCGCCCCCCGCACGGGGGCTGTCCTCGCCATGTACTCCAACCCCACCTATGACCCCAACCCCCTGGCCAGCCACGACCAGGCGGTGGAGCAAAAAACGTGGAGCTCGCTCATCACCGACCCCGGCGAGCCGCTGCTGTCGGCCGCTTACCGCCAGCGCTTCTTCCCCGGGTCCACCTTCAAGATCATCACCGCGGCAGCGGTTTACGACCACAAACCGGGACTGGCCAACAAGAAGTACCTCGTGAGCGCCGGCTTTGCCCTGCCCGACACCGCCGGGCAGGTGCTGCACAACTTCGCCGGCGAGGCCTGCGGCGGCAAGATGCTCGAACTGTTCACCGTCTCGTGCGATACCGGCTTCGCCGAACTGGGCCTGGGCGTGGGGGGAGCCGCGCTGGCAGGAGAAGCGAAGGCGTTCGGCTGGGACCGGCCCACCCCTCTCGACCTCCCCGGGGTAGCCCAGTCGTTGTTCCCCGCCGTCGCCAGTTTCGTGCGCGACGCCGGAGCCCTCGCGAAGTCGGCCATCGGTCAGGAGAGCGTCCAGGCGGTGCCCCTCACGCTGGCTCTCGATGCCGCCGGGGTGGCCAACCGGGGCGTCATCATGACGCCCCACCTGCTTTCGAGCGTCAGCGGCCCCCAGGGCGAGACGGTGACGAGGTACAAGCCCAAGCCCTGGCTGAAGGCAACGACGCCCTCGACGGCGTCCAAGTTGACAAAGCTCATGGTCTCGGTAGTGAACAGCCCCGACGGGACCGGCGTCGAGGCCCGCATCCCCGGGGTGACCGTAGCCGGCAAGACGGGTACGGCCCAAACTGGCGGCCCCGACATAGAGACCTGGTTCGTCGCCTTCGCCCCGGTGCAGCACCCCGAGATCGCCGTTGCGGTACTGGTCGAGAACCAGCCCCCCGCCAACGAGTACCAGGGCGGCACCATCGCCGCCCCGGTTGCCAGAGCGGTGATCCAGTCCTACTTGCAACGGGGAGGGGGCGCCCACCCATGAACCTAGCGGCGCCCCGTGGCGCTCCCACTCACTGGACAGCCCTTTTATAGGCTGTGGCCGACATGTCATCGCCCGAGGTCTTCAGCGACCGCTACGAGCTCGTCCGCCACATCGCGCGCGGGGGTATGGCCCAGGTCTACCTGGCCCAGGATCTGTTGCTGGACAGGCCCGTTGCCATCAAGGTCCTTTTCCCCGAGCTGTCCTCGGACCCCTCGTTCGTAGAGCGGTTCCGGCGCGAAGCGCAGGCGGCGGCCAACCTCTCCCACGCCAACATCGTCTCCATCTACGACTGGGGCCAGGGCGAGCACACCTATTTCATCGTGATGGAGTACGTGGACGGCCAGACCCTTTCGTCCGTGGTCCGACAGGGCCCGCTCCCCGCCTCCAGGGCGGCCGCCATCGGGGCCGACATGGCCGGGGCGCTCGACTTCGCCCACCGGCGCGGGGTGATCCACCGCGACGTGAAGCCCGGCAATGTGCTGATCGACCACTCGGGCCACGTGAAGGTGGCCGACTTCGGCATCGCCAGGGCCATCAGCCAGGCAAGCGAGGGCCTGACCCAGACGGGGGCGGTCATGGGCACCGCCACCTATTTCTCCCCTGAGCAGGCCCAGGGCCAACCGGTGGACGCCAGGAGCGACGTCTACTCGCTGGGAGTGGTCCTCTACGAAATGGTGACAGGTAAGCCACCTTTTACCGGCGAGAGCCCTGTCGCCATCGCTTATAAGCACGTCCGGGAACTACCAGCGTCGCCCTCCAGCGTCAACCCGTCCGTGCCGGCAGATTTCGAGGCCGTCGTAATGGCGGCCATGGCCAAGGACCCCGAGGACCGCTACCAGAGCGCATCTGACCTGCGCGACGACCTCACGCGCTTCCAGCGCGGCCAGCCCGTGCTCGCCCCCCCCGCCGTCGGCACCGCCACGAGGGCGATAGGGGGGCCGCCCCCTCACTACCAGGGCCTCGAGGACACCCACGGGCGGCACGACACGAGCGTGCTCGAGCCGGTAGGGACGTCCTACCAGGGAGGCTACGGGCCACCAAGGACCGGGCGGACCGCCTCGAGAGCGGGTTGGTGGGCGACCCTTTTCCTGGTCCTGTTGGCAGTGCTCGGCGCGCTCGTGTTCTTCATCGGCCGCAACGCAGGCTGGTGGGGCCCGCCGGGAAAGGTGGGCGTGCCCACGATAAAAGGCGACGGGGTCCCTCATGCCGAATCGGTGCTGCGGTCCTATGGTTTCCACCACATCCGCCTGGACAGGGCCACCAGCATGCTCGTCTCCTCCGGCCGGGTGATCGGCACCTCGCCCGCCGCCGGGGCCAACGTGCCCCCCAAAGATCCCATCACCTTGCACGTGAGCTCGGGGGCCCCCTTCGCCGCTGTCCCCGCGGTCACCCACCAGAGTTGCGGCACCGCGGCCACGACTTTGCGCTCGAAGAAGTTCCTCCCCAAGGACCAACCCCAGAACAACAACACCGTCGCCGCCGGCCTGGTGATCGCCACCAAGCCATCGGGCGGCCAAAGGGCCAGGTTGGGCAGTCCGGTCACCGTTTATTGCTCGGCCGGCCAGAAGACCACGGTCATCCCCAACTTGCAGGGCCTCGACGAGGCCCAGGCGGGGGCGAAGCTCCAGCAGGCGCACCTCCGGCCGGCGGCGACAGTGAACACCGTGGCCTCGACGACGATCAAGGCCGGCTTCGTCGCCTACACCTCCCCTTCCGGGGGCAGCCGTGAGCCCTGGGGCACCCCGGTCACCTTGTACGTGTCCGGAGGGCCCGAGATGACCACGGTGCCGCCGGACCTCGTCGGAGAGACATCCCAACAGGCCGAAAGGGAGCTGAAAGCGGCCAACCTCGGCTGGGACCTCCAGCTCGAGACCGTGCACAACCCGGCCCAGAGCGGTGACGTGGTGGCGACGAAACCGAAGCCCGGGGCCGGGGTCCGCGAGCACGTCGCCGTCTTGCTGTTCGTGGGCAATTACATAGTGCCCCCGACTACGAAACCGACCACGACGACCGCGCCGGCCACCACTACAACCACCGCCCCGGCTGCCAGCAGCACCACCGCCCCGGCTGCCAGCAGCACGACCCTGCCGGGAGGGCCCACGGGGGCGACCACTACGGCCTTCCCCGGGCGAGGCCGGGGCCACCGCCCGCCGGGGCATTGAGCGGGCCTTTTAGGTTTAGGGCCCGGCCGGCCCCCCGGTCTCTGCCAGGGCGCCGAACGCCAGAGTAAGGCCGCAGGCCGCCAGCCAGTTGGCCAGGAGCTGGTGGCCGCCCTCGGTGAGGACCGCCTCGGGGTGGAACTGGACCCCGTCGACGGCCAAGCGCCGGTGCCGGAGGCCCATGACCGTCCCGTCCTCGGCCCAAGCGCTCACCTCGAGCTCGCCTCCCACGCTCGCCTGCTCGACGACGAGGGAGTGGTAACGGGTAGCCCTCAACGGGTTCGCCAGGCCCTCGAATATCCCCCGCCCGTCGTGGGCGACCGCCGAGGTCTTGCCGTGGAGCACCTCTTTTGCCGCCACGACCCGGGCGCCAAAGGTATGGGCCACGACCTGGTGGCCGAGGCAGACCCCAAGGATGGGGCAGCGGCCTGCCCACGCTTTGACGAGCGCCACGCTCCCCCCGGCGCCCTCGGGCCGCCCCGGCCCCGGCGAGACCACGATGCCCACGGGCCGCAGGGCCTCAAGGTCCGCCGCGTCCAGGGCGTCGTTGCGGCGCACCACCGGCTCGGCCCCGAGCTGCCCGAGGTACTGGACGAGGTTGTAGACGAACGAGTCGTAGTTGTCCACCACGAGCACATTGGCCGTCACTGGCGCAAGGCTACCCCGGCCGGGCCCGGCGAGCGGCCGGGCGACAGCGGGCCCCAGGAGGGGGACCTGCCCGGCGGCGACGCGAGGCCGGCCGCCCGGTCACGTATCCTTCAGGTATGCCCCGACGCACCAAAGAAGCCCCCGGCAGGGTCACCCCGAGCGCCCAGGCCCGCAGGCAGGCGCTGGCAGGGCCGACGACCAGCGGCCGCTACACGGCCCCCGTGCCGGTCGACTACCGGCACAGCCCCTGGTGGGTACCTGCGTTCATGCTCGCCTTGTTTGCCTGCGGGGTGCTGATGATCGTGCTCAACTACATCAGCCTGCTCCCCTCTGCACCTTCCAACTGGTACCTGCTCGGCGGGTTGGGCCTCATCGTCTGCGGCTTCGCCGTGTCCACCCAGTACCGCTGACACCCGGTGGCCGTGGTAACGGGAACGGCCGGCGGGGCCGGGGTTACCTCGCCCGCCCCTCCCCGGGGCGCCATCGCGCCCGCCGGCTGACGCCGAGCCGATGGCTGCCGCCGCCGAGTTCGGTTCTTGGCGCCACCTGGCCGGTCGTTTCTTCGGCGCCCTTTCGCCCGCCGGCCCCCCGGCACCCGACGAGACATGGGCCCTGGGGTCGTTGCTGGAGGACGAACAGGCCCTGTGGCGACGCATGCCCGGGCCTGACCGGCGCCATGCCGTCGGGGTCGCCCGGGACGCCGCCCGCCTGCTCGCCCCTGCCCACGTCCCCCGAGAGGTCGTCGCTGCCGCCCTGCTCCACGACGTGGGCAAGCTGGAGGCTTCGCTCGGGACGTTCTCCCGGGTGGCCGTGACCCTGGCTGCCATGGGCCTGGGCCGGCGGCGGCTGCTCGCCTGGGCGGCGGCAGCTCCCGAGTGG
>JBOGGK010000545.1:0-12618 GCA_050744045.1 Acidimicrobiales bacterium
TCCCCAACCTGTCCCGCTCCCAGGATCGCCTCCTCCATAGGCGACTCCGGTTTCGATCAAGAAAAGAGTACTGATAATTAGAAGAAGCTTGCCAAACGGAGTCAACCAGCGCTTAAGTGTTGTCATCCGACCAATCCACCTAGACCGGCAGAAACATGTAATCTCTCAATATCGACGATTTTCCACTGTCCGTCAGTTCCTTGGTTTAGAGTTACGGAGAACGCGGCTTTTCCACCACCTGGCGTGTGGCCTACGGTTTGGTCCTGGTTATTCAAGTAACGATCTACTCGCTGTCTGATTACTATGTTGACTGATGCTGGTTTATAGGCGATATGCCCATTCACATATGCGATTTTCCCATTAATTAGCCGAAGGGGTGCCGGCAGTACGGTCACGCCGACCCAGTCAATCTCGCTAGGCGATGGGTCAGTGTGCCAGCCTTTGCGTACGAGTTGGGTTACAACCTTTAGTTCGTCGCTATAGACGTTACCTCCAGGGACCATATAATTGTCTACCAGTGTCGGGTTTGGATGTGACCACACCCAATCTTCATACCTGATAAGAGTAACGATGGCTTTTATCATGTTGGTGCCGTAGGCGCCGGCGAGCGACGGCGGCTTCGCCTGCGCCGCCGGCCAGTCAGCCGGGTTGCCGCTGTCCCCCACGAGGCTGTCGGGCGAGGTCGGTGACCATGGCACGGCGGTGCCGGCGGTCACCGAGGGCGCGATGGTTACCGTAGTGGCGGTGGGGGGCGAGGTACGTGACGGGCGAGTCGTAGGTGGCGGCCCACTGGTAGGGAGCGGACCACTGGTAGGTGCGGACGTAGGTGGCCGGCGAGTGGGAGGTGGTGATGCGGATGGGGCATCAATCGTACGTGGTGGGCCGGTCGTGGTCGTAACCGTCACGCGTGGCGTAGAAGAAGAGGGTTTGTCCCGGTTTGGGGCTGTAGTGGTGAGGTCCGACCCGTTGGGCGTGCTGGGCCGAGAGGTGCCGTGAGCGGCCACCGGATGGGCGGCGCTCGTTTGTGGGCTTCCGCATGAGGCAAGGAGGAACACCGCGGCGATGGACGCGGTGGTAGCCCATACTCCACGGCCTTGTCTGTGGGCTGAGCGGGGGCGAGGAGCAGGCCGAGGTTGAGCGGGGTCAGACGCTGCCAACGCCGGGTCGCCCGTCCCAAGTGGACTGGGCTTTGGCCATAGCCCCACGCCGGTCCTCCCGCTCGTCTCGTCCAGTGATGCCAGGATACGCGCGGGTGCGACGGGGCGCTCGTTCGCAGCCGGGGCGCTGCTCGCCGGTGTCTTCTGCGTCGGCGTCTTGGATCGCTGGTTAGGGACTCGGGCCTCCTCTCGCCGCACCGAACGTTGGTAGCCACTCATTACCGGCCTGCGCAACCGCTGGGTTTCGAGACCGTTTTTCCTTGACCGGGACATGGCCGGGAGACGACCCAGGAGAGGTGGCCCGGGCGGGCCCAGGCAGCGGGTGACGGGCGGCTGCTACGGGGGAGTCCGCGCCGAGCGGGCCCAGCCGGTGACGGGCGCTCCTTGAAGGGGTATGCGCGGAGTGGATCCCACTAGCCCGAGCCCGACCTCGACAGCCGCTCGTCGTCTCGTCGGTGGTGCCGGAGCAGGAGCAGGGTGGTGGGCGTGATTTGAGCGGCTGATGGCCGTAGGTTGAGCGGCTGATGGCCAAGCGAGCCCTTGCCCTGGACCTCGGGTCGTCGTCGGTCCGGGCGATCGTGTTCGAAGCCGGCGGGACTGACGGGCTGCACGCCGTTGAGGGCGCCGCCGCCCGTCGGCCCCGCCACCTCCACACAGACCATCCCGGACAGGCGACCTTCGATGTCGACGACTACCTCGCTGACCTGGTGGCGTGCATAGACGAGTTGCACGGCGGGGGTCACCTGGAGGGGGTGACCGACTTGGCGGTTGATTGCCAGTGGCATTCGATCGTGTCGCTCGACCAGGCCAATCGGCCGACCGGCGAGCTGTTGTCGTGGGCCGACACCAGGGCATCGGGTGTACCTCCTCGCTTCCTCGGAGGCGCCAGGTGGCCCGAGGGCGCGGGACCGTCGAGCCCGGGACCGTCGAGCCGCCCGGGACCGTCGGGCCAGCTGAGGCGGCCGGAGCTGGCTGGCCCCGCGCTCCGCGAGGGTGACGGGCCGCAGGAGGGCCCGGGCGGCCGCAGCAACCGCCGCGGTTGCCAGGTAGGTCACCACAGCGACGAGCGGCTGGAACAGCTCCGCCAGCGAACAGGTTGCGCCTTTGCCCCCATGTACTGGGTTTGGCGCGCCCCATGGTTGGCTGCGGGCGGCGGGGGCCCCGCGGCTCGCTCGTGGCCTCGGGCAGCGCCAGGGGCGAGCGGCCGTGGCCGTGGTCGTGGGCGCACGCCGGTGCTCTTCGTGGGCCTGGCGGAGTACGTCGGGCTTCGTCTATTGGGCGACCCTTCGATGTCGGTGTCGATGGCGTCGGGGACCGGCCTGCTCGCTACGGCTACCCGTAGCTGGGACGCGGAGGCGCTGGAGCTGGCTGGCCTCAGCGTGGCCCACTTGCCCCCGCTGGCCCCGCCGGGCTGGGAGGGCCGTTTGGCACCCGAGTGGCGCCGGCGCTGGCCGGCACTGGCGGAGGCGGTCTGGCACCCGGCGCTCGGCGACGGTGCGGCGGCCAACCTGGGCGTCGGCTGCGGAGGCCCCGACCGGGCAGTGATGACGGTTGGCACTTCGGCGGCCGTACGTTCGGTTCGGCCCGCACCTGACTGCTCGCGCCTGCCTGCGGGGCTATGGCGCTACTGCGTCGACTACGAGAGCGACGTGGTGGGCGCCGCCTACAGCAGTGGTGGCCAGCTCTATTCGTGGGCGCTGTCGTTGTGGGAAAGCACCTCGACCGGGGCGACCGGCACGGCCGCCGGGGCAGGGAGCCATGCCGGCGCGGTGAGCGCGGAGGTCCGCTATGACGTCGACATGCCGGTGGGCGCCGGCAGCGGCGGGGTTGTTGTGCTGCCCTGGCACTCCGGGACGCGCCCGCCCGAACCGCAGGTGCCTGGACAGCGGGGTTGCATCATCGGCCTTGGCCTCGGCCATGGCGGCGCCCACATCGTCTCCGCGGCGGCCGAAGCGATCTGCTTCCAGCTGGCGGGGGGGTTGGCCGACCTCGAGGCCGCGACGGGAACCGGGGTACCCACTGGGGCGGCCCAGTCCGGTGCCGGGGCAGCGACCCGTGCCTCCGGCCCTGCTGGTGCTGACGCGCCGCTCGCAATAGTGGCAAACGGCGGCGCCATCGAACGTTCGCCCTGGTGGAAGCAACGCCTTGCCTCTACGCTGGGGCGGCCTGTCCATTACCCGACCGCCCAGGAGACGACCGCTCGCGGCGCGGCGGCGTGGGCGCTCGGGGTGGACGTAAGCAGCCGGCTGGAGGACGCGGAGCGGGTGGAGCCGGTACCCGAAGACGTCTCCGTCCTGGCGGAGGCGCGCCGGCTCTGGACGGGCTGGTACAAGGACCTTCTGCCAATTGCGGGCGACCGAGCGGGGGACGGGCAAGACTGAAGGCATGCCAGGCCGGGACGGCGCGGGTGCGCGCGTGAGATCGGTGAACGTCGGGCCCCTCGTGGCCAACCCGGCCAAGGGCAACTCGACCGCCATAGACAAACGACCGGTCGGCCGGCCGGTGTGGGTGCGCGCCCCGGGCACGGCGAAGGGGAGGAGCGGCCTCGAGGGCGACGCCATCGGCGACAAGAAGAACCACGGTGGCGACGACCAGGCCGTCTACGTCTTCGCCAGGGAAGACCTCGACCGTTGGGAGACGGTGCTCGCTCGGAGCCTGCCCGACGGGAGCTTCGGAGAAAACCTGACCACGGCCGGGATCGACCCCAACCAGGCGCTCATCGGAGAACGCTGGCAGGTCGGCGGCTCCCTGCTGCTCCAGGTGACCTCACCGCGCATCCCTTGCCGGACCTTCGCCGCTTGGATGGCCCTGGAAGGTTGGGCACGCCGCTTTACCGAGTCGGGCCGGCCGGGTGCCTACTTGAAGGTCCTGGAGCCGGGCCCTGTGTGCGCCGGGGACCCGATAACCGTCGTCGGGCGTCCGGACCATGACGTCGACGTGACGACCACCTTTTTGGCCTTCACCATCAAGCCGTGGCTGCTGGGCGACCTGCTCGCCGCTGGCGATGACCTCCCCGACGAGATGCGGGCCACGATCGAGACGAGTACCTCCACCGCGCTCTTGGGCGCCCCCCGAGCGGTGCCGCGCTACGCCTACTAGGGCCCGGGCCCGGATGACCTGACCGGTCATGGCGGATCAGGTCGGCAGGGCCGAACGGGCGACCAGGCGCCCGCGATCCACGATGGCGACGCTGTCGACGGTCTGGGTGACCTCGACGGGCAGATGGCTTGACCAGTGGGCACCTGCATCCCAAGTGGCCCCGGGCGGTCTAGGCGGAGGGGACGGCGTCCGCCCGGCCGGAACGCGATTGGGGCTTCTGTCGTCTTAGAGGGTGTAGGGACCACGGAGGTATCAGGAGGCCATGCATCGCCTTTCGAGGAGGTGGGACCTCGTCGACAAACCGAAGGCGTTTTGCCGCCGGGTCGTCTACAACCTGGTCGTCGACGGCCTCCGTGCTCGGAGCCGCCGCCCCGTCGAAACGTTGCTGCCTATCGACCTCGATGACATCGATCCATGCTCTGCTGACGCGCTTTCCGCCACCGAGTTACGGCCGGTGCTCTTGTCGGCTCTCGAGTCGCTGAACCTTACCCAGCGGGCGGTGGTGGTCCTCCGCTACTTCGACGACCGCAGCGAGGCTGACGTCGCCGAGCTTCTCGGGATACCGGTCGGCACGGTGAAGAGCACTGCTGCCCGGGCGATCGCTCAGTTGCGCTCCCATCCGTGCCTGGTCCCCCTTTTCGCCCTTAGCCGCACCTCGACCTGAAAGGAAAGACCCATGCCCACCCTCGAAGAGGACATGATCCGCACTCTGCTGCAGCGATGCACCGAGGACCTCCACGCCCCTCCGCTCACTTCGCTTCCCAGGAGGATAAGCGCCCGCACGTCACATTGGCGCCAGACCGCCCTGGGAGCTGCGGCGGCGGTCGGCGTGGCAGCTGCCGTGGTCATAGGAATCTCGCCGTCAACTTCCTCTAATCCATCCGTTCATCTGAGCCCCGGGACCGCCGGCACCGCCGCCGTTCCTGGCCACACCGCCCTCGAGGAACTGGCCTCGGCGTCACTTACCGCTCCGCCACCCCAAGGAAGGTACGCGGTGATGACCGAGACCCAGGACAATTACTCGAAGACGAGCGTCATCGACAGCATCACCGGGGACGCCTGGACCTATCAGCAGGGCAACGGTGTGCCGAGCGAACTGCCCGTCGCACTCCATTTTTCGAAGACTGCGACCGAGTTCGCCAAGATGCCCACCGACCCGACGGCGCTCCGGGCGGCGCTCATATCGCAGGCCGAGGCCGAGGGGGCCGGCGAAGAGGCGACTGGACCGCCTGCCCGGGCAGGCGCGGGCAGCTGGCCAGTAACCATGCAGAAGGCCCCAGTAACCACGCAGAATGCCGCGGTGGGCCAGACGACCGACGGCGAAGTGTTTCAGCAGGCCACCGACATGCTGTGGAACCCACTGGTCCCCCCCGCGCTACGTTCCGCCCTTTACAAGGTGCTGGCCGGCACCCCGGGCGCGCAGGTAAACACCAACGTCCACGACGGCGCTGGCCGGCCGGCCGTGGAGATAAGCCGGGTAAGCAGCGGGGGCTCCACCGAAGCCACCTTCGAGAGCCCGTCGACCGGCGCCGTGCTCGAGACCATGTTCGAGTCGTCCAATCCGGCGACCGGCCAGATCACCCCGAGCGGGATGGACCTCTACCTATCCACCACATGGAGCAATTCGGTGCCAGCTAACCCGTACAGCTCATAGGCAGCGATACCTGCCTACCGCCCGAGGGCCGCAGCGAGAGGTCGCCGCTCGTATGGGCGGTGGCCCCGTCTTTGTCCCTTTAGCGCCCACCCGTCAATAGGTTTTGCGGGCCGGTAAACGTGAGCAGCATGAGCTGCCGCCCGAGCGGTGTGGGAAACGGCAGGCCCAGTACGAAGCGCATGGGCACGTTCACGATCCGCGTCAGCGGAGCTTGGCGGCGCATTCGGGCGGCGGTGACAGCAGGTTTGGGTGGTGCGGGCATGCGCCCATTCCTAACATATAGACGTCTAATAGTTGAATATCTATCTGATGACGACGGCGACCGAGGTATGGGGCGAGGCTCGGAGAGCTGCTAGGGAGAGAGCACTGCTCGGGAGAAAGGGTGACGGAGCGGGCGCTTACCCGCATTGGCGGCCTGGCCCCGGGTGGGGCGGCACCACGTCGGCCATTTGCTCGAGCGTCTTGTGGGGCTCAGACGATGAAGCCCTTGCCGTCCAGGATCTCCGCGTAACCGAGTTTGGTGAGGTCGTCGTGCTGCTTGTGAACGTTGCGCGCCCGGCGCAGCACGCTGAAGGCGACGCCCGGGTCGCGGGCGCGCTTGGCCTGGGCGACGGCCAGGGTGCGGAGGAGCTCGTCGTCGCTGGCGCACAACACTGCGACCCGGTGCTGGTCTGTCGTGAAAACGGCCGGGTCGATCAAGTCGCAAACTCGTTCAAAGCCAATGGAAAACCCGCACATGGGCAACGGAGGGGCCCCGAAGCGGGCGGTCATCCCGTCGTAGCGGCCTCCTCCCGCCAGCGAGTACCCGACGTCGGGGTGGGAGATCTCGAATATCTGGCCGGTGTAATAACCGATCCCCCGCACCAACGTAGGGTCGAAGCGGGCGCTATAGCCCTGGGCGCCCAGGGCGGCGAGGGTCTTTTTCAGTTCGCCCACTTGGTCTTCCGGCCCGGTGATCTCTCCCGAACCCAACTGGTCGACCAGGCGGCCCACCGCAGCGGGGTCGTGGCCGAGCCCGGCAAGTTCTGCCGCCACTTCGTCGGCGCCGACCCTGTCCATCCGGTCGAGGGCGATGTATACAGGGGCCGGGTCTTGTTGTGGACCGAGGTGGCCCTCGACTGCCCAACGCAGGAGGCGCCGGTCGTTCAGCCTTACCGTGCAACCACCGATGCCGACCTTTCCCAGAGCGTCGAGCATGGCCCCGCACAGCTCGACTTCCGCCGCGATGCTGGCTTCGCCGACGATGTCGATGTCGCACTGGACGAACTCGCGGTAGCGGCCCCGCTGGGGCCGTTCGGCTCGCCATACGGGGGCTACGTGGGCCGCCTTGAGGGGCATAGGTAGCTCGTTCAGGTGGTTGGCCACGAAGCGGGCGAGCGGCACGGTGAGGTCGAACCGCAGCCCGAGGTCGGCGAGTTCGCCTCCCCGGGCCAGTTCCTCCTCCAAGCGGGCGCCGCGGCGCAGGACCTTGAATATCATCTTTTCGTTCTCTCCCGCCTGGCTACCGAGGAGCACCTCCAGGTCCTCGAGCGCCGGGGTCTCTATGACCTCGAAGCCGTAAGCGGCGTAAGTGTCGAGGATGCGGTTGGCCACTTGGCGCCGCAGCTCCGCCTGGGGAGGTACGAAGTCGCGCATGCCGCGGACAGGTTGAGCACGTTGTGCCATGGCGCCAGCCTCGCCGGCCCGGTCGAGGGAGCGCAAGGCGATCAGCATGCAGCTGCTGCCGGCTCCGCTCGACGGCGGCCCGTGTGCCAATATGGGGGCCATGCTTACCGACCGGGGCTGGCAAGCACCGCTCGCTGTCGACTTACGGGGCGTGCACAAGTACTTCGGGCACGTAGAGGCGGTGGCGGGCGTCGACCTGGCCGTGCGTTCAGGCGAGATCGTCGCTTACCTCGGGCCGAACGGGGCGGGCAAGACGTCCACCATCGACATCATCCTCGGCTTGTCGCGCCCGGCCAAGGGGGAGGCGATGGTGTTCGGCATGGGGCCGCACGAGGCGGTCCGCCGGGGGCTGGTCGCGGCGGTCATGCAAAGCGGCGGGCTGCTGAAGGACCTGACCGTCTCGGAGACCGTCCAGTACACGGCTCAGCTGTTCGTCAGTGCCCGGCCCCTGCCAGAGGTCCTCGAGCGGGCGGGCATAAGCGCGATCGCCGACCGCTTGGTGGGCAAGTGCTCCGGGGGCGAGCAACAGCGGCTGCGCTTCGCCATGGCGCTCCTCCCGGACCCCGAGCTCCTGATCCTGGACGAGCCGACCCAGGGCATGGACGTCGAGGGCAGGAGGGATTTTTGGGCCGCCATCCGCCAGGACGCCGCCCAAGGCCGGACGGTGCTTTTTGCCACCCATTACCTCGAAGAAGCCGACGCCTACGCCGACCGCATCGTGCTCCTCCGCAAGGGCAGGGTCGTCGCCGACGGCACCGCTGCCGAGGTCAAGGCCATGGCGTCGGGCCGCACCGTGCGGGCCACTCTGCCGGGGGCCGACGCCGCCCAGTTGAGCCGGGTCGCGGGGGCCGACGCAGTGGAGGTGCGGGGCGATACCGTGCTCATCCACTCTTCGGACACCGACAAGGTCGCCCGGTACCTGCTGAACGAGACCGGGGCCCACGACTTGGAGATCACCGCCCGGGGCCTCGAGGAAGCCTTCCTGGCCCTCACCGGTGACCAGGCCGGCCAGGATGCCGGCCGGGCCGGCGACGCTAACGGCCCTGGAGCAGCCCTAGGCGCAGGCGCTGGTCGCACCACCCGTACCTCTGCAGAACGCGGTGTTGCCAGCACCGCCACCGAGCTCCCGATCGGGCAAACGCGATGACCTCCACAGCCGGCGTCGCCCCCCTGGCCCGTCCCGTACCGCCGCTCGGCGGTTTCAAGGTGGGCGTCGTGCGCTTGGAGGTGCGCCGCCTCGTGCGCAACAAGCGGACGCTGATTTTCACGATGATCCTCCCGGCGGTGTTCTTCCTCATATTCGGGCTGAACTCCGCTTATGCCAACCTGCAAGCAGGCTCGGGGAACGTGTCGGCGGTCGTGATGATCTCTATGGCGCTCTACGGCGCCGTGCTGGCGACGACGAGCGGCGGGGCCATGGTCTCGATCGAGCGGGCGGCGGGCTGGAGCCGCCAGCTGCGGGTCACCCCTTTGTTGCCGACCGCCTACATTGCCATAAAGATGGTCACCTCCTTGGTGCTCGGAGCGGGCTCGGTCCTGGTCGTCTACGTGGTAGGCCTCTTGAGTGGCAAGCCTTCGATGCCCGCTTACCTCTGGCTGGTGACCGGTGTATGTGTGTGGGTGGGCTCGTTGGTGTTCGCCGCTTTTGGCCTTTTCATCGGCTACCTGCTGCCCTCGGAGAACATCATGCAGATCATCGGGATCGTCCTCGCGCTGTTCTCCTTCGGGGGCGGCCTGTTCATCCCGCTCAGCCAGTTCTCTCACCCGTTCCAGGTGATGGCCAGCTTTACGCCGTTGTTCGGGCTCAACCAACTCGCCCACTACCCGCTCCAGGGGGGCTCGTTCGACTGGACGTGGCCCGTGAACCTGATCGCTTGGCTGGTCATCTTCATCTCCGGGGCGGGTTGGCGGTTCCGCAACGACACCGCGCGGGTGTAAGTCCGCGGTTGGCGGTGCGCCCCTGGGCCGACTTGGGTGAACTAACGCGCGCCAGGTCGCCCTTTGTGCACACAAGTCACCACCAGGCGCTCCCGCCGCTCCTGCCAGCCCGCTGGGCGTGTCACCCCGGACGCTCGGCCGTGCCCCCGGCCGGCGTGCCCCCGGCCGGCGTGCCCCCGGTTCGCATGGCATCGAGCGCATCAGGCGTGCTGGGCTCGGGGGCGCTGGTGGCTTTGTCCCCCCGCTCAACCGCCGGCGCCAGGAGCACCACCCGCTCGCCGAGGCGGAGCTTGGCGTCGGCCCGCGGGGCTACTATCTCCCGCCGCTCGACGACGGCGACGACGACGCTCCCCGGTGGCCAGGCGATCTCGCCGAGGCGACGGCCGAGGGCGGGCGAGCGCGCGCCGACGGCGATCTCGACGACCTCGTAACCGTCCAGGGGGGTGCTCGGCCGCAGGGCTTTGGCCTGCGGGTCGCTCGTACCGAGGCTGGAGGCGTACGTCCCCTCGGCTGCTTCTGCCGTAAACAGCCGCAGCTGCTGAGCTATGACCTTGAGCACGTCTTGGCGGGTCACCCAGCCGGTGAGGTGCTGACGGTCCGCGGAGAGGACGGGGAGACCAACCAGGCCGTAGAGCGACAGCTGCCGGAGAGCCTGCTCCAGGGTCTCGTCCTCCATCAAAGCTTGCGGCTGGCGGATCTGGGCCACCGGCCCGGCCACCTCTGCCCAGGTTTCGTTGCTGGATGGCAACGGCCGGGTTTGTTGGCCGCCGGGGCCCACTACAGGCGCGCCCAGGTCGTAGAGCTTCCTGAGCGGTTTCATGACGCCGCGGACGGTGAGCAACTGGAGCACCGTGGTGGGCCTGGGCCGCTCGATGTCGATACCGCGCCGCAGGAGCTTTGTCGTGTAGACGCTGCCGTAAGTGAACTTCTTGGACACGGCGGCCGCGATGCCGGTGGCGAGCATGACGGGCAAAGTGAGCGTGAAGTTGCCGGTCATTTCCACCACGCTGGCGATCGCTGTGAGCGGTGCCTGCGCGGCGGCGCCGAAAACTCCCCCCATCCCCACGACTGCGAATGTGGCGGGAGAGGTCGAAAGGTGCGGCAGGAGATGGCGCACTATGACCCCGAAGGCCATGCCGCCCATGGCCCCGGTGAACAGCGAGGGGCCGAAGACGCCGCCCGAGCCCCCGATCGCAAGCGTCAGCGACGCGGCAGCCACCTTGCCCACCATGAGAACGACGAGGAGCCACAGGACCAGGTGGCCGCCGACAGCCTTGTCCACCACGGGGTAACCAACCCCGTACAACTGGGGGAGGGCCAGCAGGACGAGGCCGAGCACCAAGCCCCCGACCGCGGGGCGAGCCCACTCCGGGCGGCCCTTCCAAAGGTCGTCGACGAAGTCCTCCATTTTATAAACGACCGTCTTGAACCCGTAGCCAACCAAGCCGGCCAGGACCCCGAGGAGGGCTACGAGCACGTAGGTCGGTCCCTCGTCTACGGACAGGTGGTGGGGGAAGGTAGCGAAGAACGGCCCGGCGCCGAAGAACGCCCTGCTGATCAGGTCGGCCGTCGCGGACGCCAAGATCGTGGCGAACAAGGCGTCGAGCGAGAGCTCCCGCAGGATCAGCTCGAACCCGAAGAGCAACCCGGTAAGGGGGGCATTGAAAGTCGCCGAGATGCCCCCGGCGGCCCCACAGGCGACGATTATCCGGAGACGGGCGTCTGACATCCGCACTACCTGGCCCAGCGTCGAGGCAAGAGCAGATCCGATCTGGACGATGGGGCCTTCGCGACCGACCGAGCCACCGGCTCCTATGCAGAGGGCCGAGGCAACGGCCTTCACGATGGTGACCGGGGGCCGGATACGTCCACCGTTCTCGGCCACGGCCAACATGACCTCGGGCACGCCGTGGCCGCGCGCCTCGCGGGCAAAGCGCTGGATGAGCGGCCCGTAGATGAGGCCGCCGACGACCGGGACCACCAGCAAGAACCAGGTCCCGAGCCACGGGAGGTGCGCGCTGGCGATCCTGCCCTGTTGGCCGAACCTGAGGTAGCCCGTCGCAAGCCAGGTAAAGGCGAAGATCAGCCACCGGAAGCCAACGGCGCCGAAGCCGGCGCCGACGCCTACGACGAGCGCCATTACGGCGAGGCCGAGCCGGGAGGACCGCAGCCAGGCGGAGACAGCCCTCAGCGTTCCACGGGCCGCGCCCTCCGGGCTCGAGGCCGCGGGCGGCCCGCCCCTTTTGCCTCTCTCTGCTCCGCCCGGGCCCGCGGGGGTCGCGGGCGGCCTGCCGCGGTTGCCGCTGCCCGCATCGCCGCCCGCGCCCGTCGGTGGCCTGGCGCTCATCCGCTGGGCCGTTCTCTCGTGGCCCTGAGTTGTTTCGTACCCCGGGCGGCGGTCGCCGTGTTACTACCTCGTGGGCCGGCCGCTCCCCGCCTCGAAGGCGCCTCCGAGCCTGACCGGGGGTGGAGTTGGAGCCCTTCTAGGATGTAGTGGAGCCCGGTTCGGAACTGCCGGGGTGCGGTGTACGCGGCCAGTTGGCGGGCAACGGGCTTGACCGGGCCCGAAGGCGCCCAGCCGGCCCGGGAGGCCTGCATGGCCGCGAACCCGACAGTGTAGGTATGGATGGCCCCGTAGGCGCGGCGGGCTGCCTGCTCATCGGCACCGCTGGAGCGCAGAGCGCGCATCATTTCCTCCATGCGGACGATGGCGGCAGGCGACACGACCGGGTGGCGGAGGTACACGTACAAAGCGGCGGGTTGGCTGACGAGGAACCTGCGGAGCCTCTCCGCTGCCTCGGCGACCCATTCGTCCCAGGCCTGGCCTTGGTTGGGCGGCCGCCAGGCAGGCGCCAGCAAGCGGTCCACCACCTCGTCGAGCAGGTCGTCCTTGTCGCGCACGTGGTGGTACAGGGACATCGGGGCCACTCCGAGCTCGGCAGCCAGGCCCCTGATCGTCATGGCTTCATAGCCGCCTGCCTCCACCAACTCGAGGGCCTTGCCGACCACCGCCTCCCGCGAGATGGTCCCCCACGGGGCGCGCCCGCGCTGGCGGCGGCTGCCGTTGGCGGCGCCGGCGCGAGCGGCGCCTTGTCGGGGTAGGGG
>JBOGGK010000546.1:0-2240 GCA_050744045.1 Acidimicrobiales bacterium
CTATTGAGCCGAGAAAGAAAGCAACCGGGGCGCCCAGACGGTTCACGACGCTGAAGGCAACGTCGGCTGCAGCGATATGCGCAAGCTGCAGGTGAGCCCCGCTCGGTCGGAGACCCCGAGCATGTGCGGAACCTCCATGCGCGAGAACAGGGAGATCCCGCACCCGCCCGCCTGGTCGGTCACCAGGCGGGCCGCTCAGGAAAGGCCAAGGCCGCGAGCCTGAGATGCACGGGGACGGGAAGCCTGACAGCCCCGTAGTACCTACGAAGGCGCCGAACAAGGCCACGGCTGCGGAGGCGCCGGAGGGAAGGGGGCTGGCCAAGGGGAACAGGGACAGGCCGACACGTCCCGGGCGCAGGGCCGGATTGGGCGGCAAAACAGGGCTGGACCGTGTGCGAGAAGTAGCACGCAAGGACAAGGACGTAAGGTTCACTGCGCTGCTGCACCACGTCGACGTCGGCCGCCTCCGAGGAGGCTACTGGGCGATAGACCTGAAAGCTGCGACGGGTGTGGACGGCGTGAGGTGGGGCGCCTACGGCAGGGACCTGGAGGCGAACCTCCAGGACCTCCACGCCAGGGTGCACAGCGGCGCTTACCGGGCGAGGCCCTCTCGGGGGGCGTACATCCCCAAAGCCGACGGCGGGCAGCGGCCGCTTGGCATCGCTGCCCTAGAGGACAAGATCCTCCAACGTGCCGTCGCCGAGGTGCTGGACGCCATCTACGAAGAGGACTTCCTCGGCTTCTCTTACGGGTTCCGGCCAGGGCGCAGCCCGCATGACGCGCTCGACGCCCTCGCAGTCGGGGTCACGACCAAGAAGGTGAACTTCGTGTTCGACGCGGACCTCCGCAGCTTTTTCACCACGATCGACCAACCGTGGCTGATGAAGTTCTTGGAGCACCGTATTGCAGACAAACGAGCCCTGCGGCTTATCCGTAAGTGGTTGGCCGCAGGGGTCATCGAGGACGGGAAATGGTCCGAGACGCCACAGGGGTCACCGCAGGGGGCATCGGCCTCGTCACTGCTCGCTAACGTGCCCTCCACTACGTCTTTGACCGCTGGGCCTCACGCTGGAGGCGGTGGCACGCCAGGGGCGACATGGTCGTGGCCCGCTTTGCTGACGACTTCATCGTGGGTTTCCAGTACTTGGGCGACGCCAAACAGTTCCTCGCCGAGCTCCGCGAACGCCTCGCGAAGTTCAACCTGGAGCTGCACCCCGGCAAGGCACGGCTCATGGAGTTCGGGCGCTATGCCGCCCGCAACCGTAAGGCCCGTGGGCTCGGGAAGCCCGAGACCTTCGATTTCCTGGGTCATGCCGACCTCCGCGTTATGCCGACCTCCGCGCGAACTGCCTTGTCTGGGGCGGTGAACGTGTGGACGGGGTCGGCATAACACACCCGTCTGAGCCATGCTCGCTTCTCCGACCTAGCGAGAAGGAGGAGGCATGGCACGAGGGAAGAGAAGGGTGCGGGGGCCGGTGGTCACCGGGCCACTGGCGCCGTTTGCAGACGACTACGAGACCAAGCTGAGAGCCCGCGGCTACTCGTCGCGCTCGGTGGTTAGCGAGCTGGGGCACATAGCGCGCCTCAGCCGATGGATGGAGGAACGGCGGCTCCTGGCGGTCGACACGAGCAAGGAGCGGCTCGAGGAGTTCCTCGGCGAACTGCCACGACGCCGAGGCGGCGGCTGGGTCTGTTCCCGGAGGGCCCTGGCCCAAGTGTTGGAGGTCCTCGACGAGCATGGGGTGGGGCGCGTCCGGGCCGAGGAGGTGCCTGCCTCGCCGAGCGAGGCCCTGCTCAGCGCCTTCGAGCGCTTCCTGCTCAAGGAGCGAGCGGTGGCGCCCTCGACGGCATCGATCTACTTGGCACGGGCACGTCGCTTTCTGGCCTGGTGCGCTCCCGACGCCGATCTGGCCGGGTTGAGGGCGAGCGACGTGACCGGCGCGGTGCTCCGGGAGTCGGCATCTATGTCGGTGAGCGCCACGAAGCTCTTCGTGACGGCGCTGCGCTCGTTCCTGCGCTATAGCTTCATGGAGGCGCTGACGCCGAGCGACTTGTCCGCGGCGGCCCTTCCTGTTGCCCGACGGCACCTGTCGTCATTGCCGAAGGGGGTCGACAGGAGGACCGCCGCTGCCCTGCTACGGTCCTGCGACCGCCGGCGGGCCAAGGGCCGGCGGGACTACGCCATCTTGCTCATGTTGCTCCGCCTCGGGCTGCGGGCCGGAGAAGCGGCCCGCCTGCGC